>DATAHC010000367.1:0-11920 GCA_036263415.1 Flavisolibacter sp. | reverse complement strand
CGGGTTTTTGGCGGGTTTTCAACACCTACCCTTTTTCTTCATGCTATTCATGGCCATTCCTGCTTTACTAATCGATATTGATCAATTTAGGGAAAGCCGCAGGAATTATCAATTCATTCCCACAGCCATCAGTTTAGTTCTTATTCTGGTTGTAATTGGCCGTATGCTGTTCAATTCTTACATCGATCATTCTAATACGCTCTTCACTTTAAACACCAAGGGTGGTGCTAAAAATGACTGGCAAATGGAATTTAAGGCGAATGGACATTTTTTATTGTTGGAAAGAACCCGTTTAAGCCTGACAACTTTCTCCGGAACCTACAATCTGAATGGAGATACGATACTTCTTGTAAGCTCCAATTATGATCATAAAGAGCAGCTTCCCTACATAGGGTATCGAGATCATGACAGATTCTATTGGAATGGAAATGATACAATGGTAGTAAATGACAAAGAGGGCAATATCAGATGATCAAAGAGTCATCATTCTATTCCTGATGGGCAATGTACGAACAGGCATATTCAGGTCCTTTTAACTTAACGATCTATGAGATTTTACTGAGACAGATTGTATTTATTAAACCTTGTTATATTGTTTAAACTTTACCGCTGCTATAATAAAGATCACCTGTCCGATTATAAATAAAGCATAAGGAAGAAGTACAATGACCCTTTCTGCATTATAACCATCATAGGATGTCAGCATAAATCCATAAGCCCTAATAGGATTATTAATAAAAATGCTTAACGATAAAAATGCATGAAACAGGAAGGCTCTCCTGTTGAACACGAATCTTTTCTTTTCCAGAATAAAATATATGAGCGCGGCGATACCAAGCCAAAAAATCGCAAACAGTTCAAATACATAAAAGGGAGGATAAATGGTGGTATGCCAGCCTGGTACAACAGACGTCTCTGGCTTGAGAATAAACAAAAAACCACTCATAAAAATGCCAACCAGAAAAAGCACCAGAAACAAAAAGGAATACCTGATCATTGGATTGTGACCTTACTAATGAATCAAACCCACCAAAATCATTACGTCATGAGACTGAAATTACGGAAGTGAAGGAAATTCTGCTTAGGTACATTAAAAAAGCCCTGCATTACTGCAAGGCCTTTGTACCGCGTACGGGATTCGAACCCGTATCACCACCGTGAAAGGGTGGTGTCCTAGCCCTTAGACGAACGCGGCTCGTTTTTGGGACGGCAAAGATAGGCCGGGAGTGTTTCGATTCCAAAAATTTTTAAAATAAAAAAGCCCCACCGATGTGGGGCCTCGTTTTATAGCAAGCAACGATTAGTTCTTCGCGATATCAAACTTACGGAAGATACTCTTCACTCCGTTCTGAATTTCCTTGCTGGTGAGGTTACGGCTGTTCACTTCGTCCGTTGTCCAACCCTGCCAAACGGTTTTATCCGTTTTAGCATCGATCACGCTGATGGTGATCGTTCCTTCCCTTACCTGCTGCTGGTCTCTGTCATACCCCAGGAACTGTGAGGGATAATAGAAAGAATTCCAGCGTCGTGTATAAGGGTTATAGAAATAACGGGTATAGGGTTGCGAATACACAGGGTTATTCTGTTCTTTTACCCCTCTTTCTACCAATACATCATAGGCCAGCAACACGTCCGGATTGTGCTTTGACGCCTTCCAGCCGGTCTTCTTCAATTCGGCCTCAACCGACTCTTTTATTCTGCGCTCGGTGAGATCAGAGACTTTTGTTTTAATGGTATCGTTTTGTGCGTCTTTGGTATCGACCCAGGCATAGGTTTGATAATTGCTGAAGTTTGCGTTCTCATCTTTTTCCACGTGGGCTACACTGGCGCAGCCTGCCAGCAACAGACCGGAAAGTATAGCGGCACTAAAGAATTTCACAACATTCATTTTAGACTCCTTGTTTTTATACCTTATATACGCAAAGAGTATGCTTATATTTTAAAAGAGTTGTGAAAGTTAAGCACCTTTAAAGTCCTCTTTAACAAGGCTTTAGCGAAAGCACTTAGCCAAGGCCGATCTCGAAATGCTGTTCCGGTATTTCCACGTCCAGGAAGCCTTTTTTAACCAGTTTTTCTTTAAAAGCCAGCTGCACTTGGTACTCTCCGTGAACCAAGAAAAGCTTTTTAACAGCATTGGGATGCTGGCAACCCAGCCATTGTGACAGGTCTTCGTAATCACCGTGCGCACTCATACTTTTAATAGCGCCGATTTCTGCATTTACTTCATGCTGCACACCGAATATCCCTACTTCCTTAACGCCAGAAAGCAGCCGGCCTCCCAGGGAATTCGGCTCACAATAACCGGTCATCAGAATCGCATTGCGGGAGTTTTCGATGGTATTGCTGATGTGATGCTTTACCCTTCCGGCTTCTGCCATTCCGCTGGCCGAGATGATCACGCAGGGCTCATTCCGGTAGTTCAGCATCTTCGATTCATCTACCGTTTTGATATAATGCAACCCGGTAAACATAAAGGGATCAGAATCTTCCTGCATCACTTTCTGAATGGCCTTGTTGAAATAATTGGGATACTGTTTCACCAGGTCCGTCACCGCCATGCTCAGGGGACTGTCCAGGAAGTAATCGAGCCGGGGCAGGCGTCCCTGCAGCTCCAGTTCGTTCAATGCATACAGGATCTCCTGCGTACGCCCCAGGCTAAAAGCCGGAACAATGAGTTTCCCTTTCTTTTCTATGCAGGTGCGCTGGATCCAGGAAAGCAGCATGTCGACGGAGGTGGTCACGCTTTCATGCAGACTGTTGCCATAGGTGGACTCCATGATGATGAAATCGGATTGTGCAAAGCTTTGCGGTGATTTGAGGATCACATCGCGGTAGCGGCCAACGTCTCCGCTGAAGGTGAGCTGACGGGTAGACCCGTTCTCTGTGATTCTTAGGTGCACGCAGGCACTGCCTATGATGTGTCCGGCATCCGTAAACATAGCCTCTACCCCTTCTGTAACCGGGAACCACTCGCCATAGTTACGTGATTCAAACTGTCCGAAGCTCGATTTGGCATCTTCCAGTGTATAGAGGGGCTGCACCAGCGGCTTTCCCTGGGCCTTACTACCCTTGTTATGATACTTGGCCTCGCTTTCCTGTATCTCCGCTGAATCCTCCAGTAATAAAGCAGCCAGCTGACGGGTAGCGTCCGTACAGTAAATTTTGCCTCCAAAACCTTCCTTAACTAGTTTGGGGATCAAGCCACTGTGATCGATGTGGGCGTGCGACAAGATCATTACGGATACTTCCGCTGCTTCAAAGCCCAGGTCACGGTTCAGCGAATCGGTATCTTTTCCCATGCCCTGGAACATTCCGCAATCCAACAGGATCTTTTTGCCATTCTTCAGTGTCAGTAGATGTTTCGACCCGGTAACCGTACGGGCCGCTCCATGAAATGCGATCTTCATTTATACCTCCCTTTTATTGAATCGTAAGCTGTTCTTTGCGATCACACAAAATTTCAGGCCATCAGTCGTCCTGTTCAGGTGCCAGTACGTTTTGCTTTGAAGGACCAGGTGATCCAGAATTCGGCTATCAGCTCTCCTGCCTGGTTATACCCTTCTGAATGGACCCTGATGCTTTTTCCCTCGCCGGTATCGATAGCTTCCTGAATAGTGGCCCTGATAAGCTGGCCCTGCCGGCAAACGAACCGGGTGCTGCCGGTTGCCTTCTTATGAAAGCTCCCTTCCACTTTTACGACCAGCAGCGCCACCCGCGGTGTGCTTTTGTAGATCGGCGCCATGGCAAGAAGCCCTGTACTCATTTCAGCGGCCATACTCAGGCAGGCAAAGTAGGCAGAACGAAACGGATTTTTCGTGAACCATTTATAGGGTATGGTAACAATAGCCTCATCCTCTGTGATCGACTGCAGGCGAATACCCGAGAAATAGGCAGCCGGTAGCTTTCCCAGCAGGAACAGACGGAACTTCAGCGGATTTCGGACCACTGCAAAAAAAGGCGCATAGGAAGTCTGAAAGGAATTGACGGCTGTTTCCATAGCAACTTATTCTTTATAGAGCCGCTCATTCAATATCGGCGGAGACCAGTTGATCAGAAAACTTTTGACCTTCTCCTGATCGTATCCGTTCCCTTTTTCGAGCTGGCTGCTGTCCTGGGTGTGGATGCGGTTTCCCTCTGCATCCAATACCACCAGTACCGGGAAACCGAAACGTTGGGGGAAGCCGAGCTTCTTCAGGTAGTCCAGGTTCTTATTCTCTTTGCTGTAGTTGAGGTGATAGACCACATAGTTATTTTCCAGAACCTGCTTCAGTGTGGAGTCGGTTTTTACAAAAGCATTAAACCGGTAGCACCAGACGCACCAGTTGCCTCCAATCTGAAGCAGCACATGTTTGTTTTCCTTCCGGGCTTTCACCAGCGCAGCCTGCACATCTTTTTCAGCATTGGCATAAGGGTGATATAAAAGCGTACTGTCCGAAGCACTGCTTTTTAAGGAAAGGATGATAAAGAAGAGGACCAGGAATCGCATGGAAGATTTGTTTCACCAGCAAGCTACAGCATTCCGGAGGATTCCCAAACTAGGGTTTATAAAAAGGTTTTGTGGCCTGTTTGCATCCTTAATCCGATTTATTTCGTCAAATTTGGCAATAACAATACATGAACATGAAAAAACTCTTCTTTTTTGCAGCGATCGCTTTTTCAGTGACGGGTTATGCCCAGAAGGTAAGCAACAAGCTTATGTTCCCTAAAGGCGGTAAGCTGGAGCTGGTGACAGAGACTAAAAAGTCGAATTCGGCCGAAGTCATGGGCCAATCGATGGAATCAACCGTATCTACTACACTTACGGAAAGCTATGATATTGAAGACGCCGGTGCCAATGGCGCCACGATCGAATATAAGATCAAGCACCTGGTGCTGAATGCGAACGGCATGGGACAGTCGCAAAGCTTTGACTCTGAAAAACAAGGCGACCGCGACGGAGAATTGGGCAAACTGCTGGAAAAAAGCCTTAAGAACAAATATAAAATGACCGTTGACCCCTATGGTAAAGTAGTTACCGTAAAAGTCGATGACGACAACCCGAACGATAAGAATGCGGCTCAGGATCCTATGGCCGGCATGGTAGCCATGCAGCTGGGTTTTAATCCTACCGTACCCAAGCCGGGAGATGTTACCAGCTTTAAAATATTGCCGGCCCGCGAAGTAGGTCCTGGTGACACCTGGGTTGATTCTGCTTCCACGGAGGGTACGAAAAGAACGACAACCTATAAGGTGAATTCCATCACGGCAGATGAAGTGCTGCTGGATTATACGGAGAATGTGGATGTCAATTCCACCCAGCAGATCATGGGTCAGGAAGCTGCCATCAAATCAACCGATAAAGCGACCGGTCAGATCCGCCTCGACCGCAAAACCGGCCTGTTAAAGCAAAAGACAGCCACGATCGATAACAGTGCTACCATCGAAGCCCAGGGAATGAGCATTCCTTCCTCCGGCAAAACAACGATCACCGTTACGGTAAAGCAATCCTGATAGACTATCAATAAGCTAAATAAAGAATCCCGCTTCGGCGGGATTTCTTATTATAGTACTTCGACCTGGTTTTTGAGCAGGTCTTCAAATTCATCTCTTTTCCTTATCAGCAGGGCTTCACCATCCTTAACCAGTACTTCCGCCGGCTTGAGACGCGAATTGAAGTTGGAGGACATTTCAAAGCCGTAGGCGCCAGCATTATAGAAGACCAGGTAATCGCCTTCCCTTACCTCACTGATCTTCCGGTCCCAGGCGAACGTATCGGTCTCACAAATGTTCCCTACTACCGTATAGATCCGCGTATTCCCAAAAGGATTGCTGATGTTTTCGATCTTGTGATAGGCTTCGTACATCATTGGCCGGATAAGGTGATTAAACCCGCTGTTCACTCCGACGAATACCGTAGCGGTAGTTTGTTTGATGACATTGCATTTCGTAATGAAATAGCCAGCCTCACTAACAAGGAATTTACCGGGTTCAAACCATACCTGCAATTCCTTACCGGTTTCCCGGGTATATTTTTCAAAGGCGCCGGTTACTTTTTCTCCCAGGTCGAATATGTCCGTCCGTACATCATCTTCATGATAGGGTACTTTAAAGCCACTGCCCAGGTCAACGAATTTCAGATCGGGAAACTTGCCTGCCATATCGAACATAACCTCCAGTCCGGCCAGGAAGACATTAACGTCCTTGATATCACTGCCGGTGTGCATATGTATGCCGGTTACCAGTAATCCTGTGGTTTTGATGATCCGCTCTATATGGCGCATCTGGTGAACGCTGATCCCAAACTTACTGTCTATATGCCCTGTCGACATCTTATAGTGACCTCCGCCCATTATGTGCGGATTGAAACGGATGCAGATCGGGTAGCTGCCACCAAACTTATTACCGAACTGCTCGAGGATGGAAATATTGTCGATATTCAGATTTACGCCCAGTTCTTTTCCCTGCTCAATCTCTGAAAAGTCCACACAGTTGGGGGTAAATAAGATCCTTTCCGGTGTAAAGCCCGCCTTCAGGCCCAGTTTCACCTCATTGATGCTGACACAGTCCAGTCCTGCGCCCAGACTCTGAATGTATTTCAGTACATTAATATTGGTCAGAGCCTTGCAGGCATAGAAGAACCGGGCATTGCACTGAGCAAAAGCCTTCTCCAAGTTTTCGTACTGTTCTTTGATCTTCTCCGCATGATAAACATACAGAGGCGTTCCGAAACGGTCGGCCAGATCCACCAATTGTGTATAGGATAAACTGTGCATAGAATTGTGGTTAGTAATTAGAACGCCAGTGACGACATCGAAAGTTACTTATTTCCTGCTGTCAGGCTCGTTGGAATCCTCAGTATCACCTTCATTTTGCTCTCCATCATCAGCCATGTCGTCCGGAAAGCTGGCTTCCGGAGCGTCAGAAGATTCCTGATTGTCCTCTTCCAGCAATTCGCCGGCTTCTTCGATGTCATCGCCCTCAATAAAGAGCTCATCGCTGATATATTCCTCAATCGCCTCTTCCGTAGGTTCATCTTCAGTTCCAGGCTCCTCCTCAATCAGGCCTTCAATGGTATGGCCATTCACATAGGTTTCCTCCTGGGCTGCGGAGGCATCTGAAGGGCTGCTCTCGTCTGCATCGATCAGCTGACCTTCACCTGTAACGGCCAGTGTTTCGCTTTGCTCGAAGTCGGTGTGATTGACCACGGTAGGCTCTATGACCTGATCGGCTAAAACTTCTTTGATGCGGGGAAGATCTTCCGGCGAGTTGATGCCAAAGTAATCCATGAAGTTTTTGGACGTGGCATAGACCAACGGATGTCCGGGAAGTTTCTCATTGCGTCCGCTGATCATGATCAGTTCCTTTTCCAGCAATTTCTGGACGGCATAATCACTGCTGACCCCACGAATAGCTTCAATTTCACCCTTGGTTACCGGCTGTTTATAGGCCACAATAGCCAGGGTTTCCAGCGCCGCGGCAGATAAACGCTTGAGAAATTTCTCCCCGTTCAGCTGGGCTACGGTCTTATGAAAATCCTTCTTTGTGAGAAACTGCCAGCCTCCGCCGCTCTGACGAACTTCAAATGGATAGAACTCCGACTGGTACTTTTCTACAATACCCTCAAGGGAGGCTTCAATCTGCTCTACCGCGATCTTCTCCTCCATAAATCCAAAAGCCTGGTTGATCAGCTCGGTGATCTCCGGAGCCGTGAGGGGCTTATCGCTGGCAAAGATCAATGCTTCGATGTGCGGTATGAGGTTTGAAATCTCCATGTAGTAAAAACTGAGGTAAAAAAGCCGGCAGCCTGGCTGCCAGCAAAAATATTATCCCTGCAGGGCAGCAGCACCACTCACAATTTCGGTCAGCTCGGTGGTGATGGCAGCCTGTCTGGCGCGGTTGTACGAAATTTTCAGATTGCGCAGCAGCTCATTGGCATTCTCACTGGCCTTATCCATAGCGGTCATCCGGGCACCATGCTCTGATGCATTGGCATCCAGAACCGCCTTATACAACTGCGTATTCAGGATCTTTGGCATCAGCTCCGCAATAAGCTCTTCTTTATTGGGATCGAAAATGAAATCTGCCTTCGTATTGGAACTGGATGGCTGCGTTTTCCGGATCGGCAGGAACTGCTCGGTAACGAAGACCTGGGTGGCCGCATTTCTGAATTCACTATAGATCACTTCCACGGCATCAAATTCCTTATTCAGATAGGCTTTTACAGCAGCCTGAGAGGCTTTCTGTACATTCTCAAAGGTCAGGTTCAGGAAAATATCCTTATAGCTGTCGGAGGTGTTATAATTATTTTTTGCAAAATGCTCATAGCCCTTTTTGCCAATGTTCCAGATGGTTACCTGGCCTTTGGCAAACTGCGAAGCATATTTATCGGCGATCAGCTGCTTGGCGAGCTTGATTACATTCGCATTATAAGCGCCGGCCAAGCCACGATCGGAGGTAATAACGATCAATAATACCTTTTCGACAGCACGTTCCGTAGCCAGCGAATTGCCACCCTCTACCTCTGTACTGCTTACAATATTGCTCAGCATTTCCTGAAGCTTGTTCGCGTAAGGCCGCATTTGCAAAATGGCATCCTGGGCACGGCGCAGTTTGGCCGCGCTTACCATTTTCATTGCCTTTGTAATTTGCTGTGTGCTTTGTACTGACTTTATACGGTTACGTACCTCTTTTAACTGACCAGCCATTGCTTGATATAAGTTTTAGGTTCAATGTTTTCCAAAAACCATCCTGTTTCGGCCCGCAAAGGTAGGACAGACGAGCTGAAATTCCATATTAAATAGGGTTTGCGCTTTATTTTATGTCCGCCCAATCCAGTACGACAGACCGGGGTCCAAAAACCAGGTAAACCCGGTAATCCAGAGCCGTTTTCTTTAAGACCACCCCGATTTTGAAGTTCCTCTTATCTTCTGATAGCGAAAACAGACTAACCGTATTCGGATCTGTTTTCACCACCTCTGTGCGACTACCCATCAAAGTTTGAGAAGCGGTACCCGGACCGACTACGACCTTTAAACCATCCAATTCTTTACAAATTTCCGAATAGCGGCCTACTGCCTTATTTAAATCATTGGTTTTCAGCATCAATGATTCAAAAATCTCTTCATCATCATAATCGGTGATCCGATAATTCTCCAGAGAACCCGGTACCTTGAAAATGGCGTAATTCATGAAATTCACCTCGCTGTTACCATCCAGTTTCGCCTTTTCGTCATCTGATACATTCACTCCTGTTATAAAATCATAGTTGGAATCATAATAACCCTTGAGCAAGGCAATAGCCTCTGGTAAGGATCCCGGATTCAACACTACTGCTTCACCACTACCCTTTTGAATCTGGGTAATTGTCGCCGGATAGGATTGTTGCCAAGTGCCCTTGATAAACGTGCCATCCGGCATGATACGATAGCCGGATCCGGAAAAAGATCCGTTACTAAAATCTCCGACATACATGGATTTGTCGGAAGCCACATAAATACCTTTCCCATGGAGTTTACCGGACTCGAAAGAGCCCAGGGCGAGGTCGCCGGATTCCAGGTTGAGACTGATACATTTTCCGCCGTTTAGAAAATCATCCTTAAAATAGCCTTCGTTGTAAAACCGTTTCACTTTATAAACGGTGGCATATCCATCTGCGCCTTTATCATTCATCTTTCCGGAAAAACGGAGACTATCTCCTATGCTCACCATGCCATCGCGGAAATGTCCGTTTTCAAAGCGGCCCAGATAGCGGATATTATTGACCCTATTTAAATAGAAGCCGCTATCCTGTAAGAGACTGTCCTTGTTAATTACACCCATTAAAGTGAGCCTGTCCGTGCTTAGGGCATAAAAAGAAGAATTCCTGATAAAACTGGTATAGCTCGCAGGAGATGCCTGTTGCCAGTCGCCATTGGTCCAAACACCCTCAAACAGCTTCTTACTTTCCGATTCGTATTGATATCCGGACCCATTCTTTTTATTGTTCCGGTAGATATTATCGGTAAGATTTTTTCCCGCAGCAGAAATAAAAAGGCAGCGGCCGTTAAACTGGTCGTTTGCAAATGTTCCCGCTAACATTCCATTATCCTTATAAAAAAGTTGCCCGGCACCGTGTTTTTGGCCATTGACGTAGAATCCGGAATAGAATATACCATCTGAGCCCAGACTGGCTCCCTTTCCATTCAGCAATCCGTTCTTCCAATCCCCGCTCACGAAATTCCCGTTTTTGAAATACAGCACTCCTTTTCCGCTGAAAACTCCCTTTTCAAAATATCCGGCATAAAAAGCAGCTGTATTTTCCGGCTTATAATGCAAGATCCCAATACCATTGGGAACACCATTGGCCACTTCTCCCACATACGTGGAATAGCTGCCATAGCCGTCTTTAACCTGGTCAATTCGTGCTAAATTCTGGGTTTGGCCCTGATTCAGGGCGAGTATAAGGAGCAGGCACGGAACGATTGATTTCATGTTGCAGTAGTTTGGATCGCCTGCAAAATAGTAGAAGAAATGTGTTTTTGCCAGTCTACGGAATAATTTCAAACTCTCTGCTGAGGCTGTATGCCCGTGTTATCCATCCTCCGGCGGCGGTATGGCTCTTCAAACGCCTCCGGTCCTCCCACAGGATCTGGAGGGAGACCGGCCCATCAGAAAGTTTGCTCAACATATCGGTTGTAATAGAAAGCTGGCCGTTCCGAACCGGATAGATACCGTTGATATCTTCCGAAAGAAAAGCCGTATCCACCAGTACCAGTCTTACAGACGTTTTTTCCGGTAACCCCCTCAATTCAATGGTAAAGGGTTTCCGGTTGATTACTTCGGGTAATTCAGTGGCCAGACCAAAGGCATGAAAGCCAAATTCTTCCTTATATCCTTTTCCGTCCATATGAAAAAGGATTGTATGATTTCCCTCAAAAGCATTCAAAGGCTTCCGGACCTCATAATAACTTCCATCCAAACCGGCGCTGTCAGCTGTCAAAGGCTCTTCATCCAGCACCAGTTTGCCCTTCTCCGGCCAAATGACTGCATCTCCGTCAGGTCCACCATGCCGGTACTGAAAAAAGCAGGTTACCGAATCATTACCGTCCTCTCCGGTGATCCGGTAATCAAAAAACACATCACCGGATGCTGCTTCCTCCTTTTGTTCATCCTTATTCTTACAACCGGCCATTATGACCAGTATGACCATTCTCCACAACCATTTCGAATTCCACCTCATTGCGTTCCATTTTTTTGATATTTCCGAAGCTAAAACCTGGGCAAGCTACTGATAAAAAGTTTTGTCTTTGTTAACCTTGGGTTGCCGGATACGGCTCCGGGTAAATTGATTTATCTTTGACGGCTCTGTCAAATTGGCTTCTAATCTATATTAGCACCTTTTTTGACTCGATTAGACTTCTTTATCAGAAATAAAGAGCAAGTATAGCAAATACCAAAAAATATTTATGATCGGTTTCTTATCTAAAATGTTCGGTGGCAGCAAGTCTGAAAAAGACGTAAGGGCGATTACTCCGCAGGTTGCCAGGATCAATGAAAACTTTCAGGCCTACCAGTCCATCAGTAACGATGAACTCCGGAATAAAACCCAGGAATTCCGCCAACGTATCAAAAATCATCTGAAAGATATCGACCAGCAGCTACTGGAAACCAATCAGCGGGCGGAAGCGCTTCTCTTCGACGATCTTCAGGGCAAAGACGCTGTATACCAGGAAGTGGATGAATTAAAGAAGACCAGAGATAAAAAGATTGAAGAAATACTGGAGGAGATTCTACCTGAGGCATTTGCCGTCGTTAAGGAAACAGCTCGCCGGTTCAAAGAGAATACCGAGCTGGTGTCTACTGCCACAGCAATGGACAGAGATCTCAGTGTGACGCGTAATCACATCAAAATACAGGGGGATCAATCCGTATTCAGCAATACCTGGACAGCCGCAGGCGGACA
>DATAHC010000366.1:0-6370 GCA_036263415.1 Flavisolibacter sp. | reverse complement strand
GGCGTTCAGTGTGCTTCCGGGTTCATTCAGCGGTTGGTTGCTGATCCGGTACCGCAGATACAGGGTTGATTTTTTATCCGGCTGATACTGAACCTGTGCCAGGTGTTCCGACCCCGCTGCAGGGGCGTCTACCCGGTATTTCAGCCAGGGAAATCGGTAGTGGTCGGAATAGCCGGAAACCTGCAGGGTGTAAACCGGTCGCCAGGCCAGTGCTACATAGGTTCCGGTTTCGCCCGATCCACTCCCCGATTCAGTAAAGGCATTACTCTGAAAACTTTGATAAGCCCTGTCCATTCTACGGTTCACCACCGCCACGTCTACCTGGGAGCCCAGGCTGCACAGGAAGCTGTTGATAAAAGCTACATGTCCTTTTTTGTCCATGGCTTCTTCACCAAAAAAATGAAAATTATGTACCGTGAAGGAATAATCCATACTGGCGTTGAGCAGGCTGGCGTCTCCTGACAGAAAACTAATATAGGGTTCGGGAGAAGCTATCCTGCTAGCCGGGAACCGGTGTGCCACCACGTTGAAACTGGTTTTTACCGTTCCCTGATGGTAGTGAAGCCTTCCTCCTGCCGACAGATCGCCCAGCGCTCTTCGCGCCTTGATCTCGGAAGCGGTTCGGCTCAATCCCGAGGTCTGAATAGAAGAGTAGGTATGTGCCGAGTCGTCGACCAGGGCATTGTATTTCCTGAAGGAGGTAAACAGCGTCCCTTCCCACCGCCCTCTTCCTACTGTAATACCGGCTCCTCTATTAAAGAGGTATTCGCCGGCGGACCGGTACGGCTGTAACACCTCACCCTGCCGCTTGGCGCCTGTAAGGTCCGTACTCTTTCCAAACGCCAGTGCCTGCCATTGGATCAATCCCTGTCCCAGGTTCACCGTAAAGTCGCCCAGCGCCAGCGCTTTGATAATACCCATCCGGCGCAGGAATACATGCCCGGAATAAAAATCAAAGCCTGCGCGGGATGTGCCGCTGAAAAAACGTTCGCCGGCGTCCTTATCGGCTACGAAACCATAACTCAGCAAATTTCCGTAACGGTACTGGTAGCGCAGCTGGTACTGGTTACGGTCACCGGCAAACCCATTGGAAATGGTATCATAACCAACTGCCTTTTCCAGGGTTCTTGTAAAGCGGAACAGCAGCTGGCGCTCGCCGCCGGTGAACCGGTTCCTGAACTGTAGCGATAGCGGTTGTATCACAACAAAACTGATATACGGTAGCACACGCCTTATCGTTTCCTGGTCCCACCCCGGCACCGCCTGAAGCTCGTACGGATGAATCAGCACACCGGCCGTTTTCCGGTACTGCACCAGGTAGCCGGCCTGCAGGTCTGAAATGAGATGAAGCCGTACCAGCTCCCCTCCATCTGTTTCATTAATGGCGATGGGATGCTTCAAAAGCCAGGCGGACTGCTGCAGTGAGCCGTCATCTTTCTGCTCTGCGTTCTCCTTCACCGCCTGGTTCTCCAGTCCTTCTTCCTCCTTTTCCGTTACCTCCTGGGCTGATGCCGCCAGGTAAAGAAAAGTCAGTGCCGCTGCTATGAGAAGCTCCCTAATCATCCGTCGGCTTTCTTTGATAGATCAGTGTAAGAGCGGGTGTAATGCCCAGCTTCGGATGTACCGAGGCGGCCAGCTGAAGCCTGAACGTTTTGAACTGGTAATGGCCACCGAAATAATAACTGTCCGAAGCGCTGGAAATGCCCAGCACCAAACCCACTTCCGGCAGCAATCGGTAGTCGGCCCCCACGTGTACCGATACCGGCTCGCCCGCGGCTTTCTGCAGAAAAGCGCCCAGGTACAGCTGTTCGGAAATGTCGGCACCCCATCCGGCTTCATACGTAAAGGGAAGGGGAAGCGTTTCAGGTCCTGTTTCCCGGGATCTTATATTATGAACCGCCAGACCGGCCTGCACCTTATCGGTTAGCTGAAACTGAAGGCCGGCACCGGCGGTAACGGCGGAGGGACTTTCCGACCCGCTGATATGCTGGTTGACATACTGAAACTGCACGGCAGCCCGCACCACCTCCCCCAGGGCCAGGGCATATCCCAAACCGAAGCTGCCGGTATGATAGTCAGGGGCTCCTCCATAGCTGCCGGCCAGTGCCAGTTGGCCTTTGCCCAGCGGACCTGCAAGGGACAGGTAGGTGCGGGACAGTTCTTTCAGCAAAAACCTTCTTTCGCTGATAAGGCCCGCGCTCCAGCCGGCCTGGCCGGCCAGGCCGGCGGCATTTCCCCAGAACGCTAACGCACTAACCTGCCGGCGGCTATAGCTTTTCAGCTGATCAGGTACCAGGGCCGGGCTCCCCGGCTCCTGGGCAGCCGCATACCGGGTGGCAGGCAGCAGCAATAACAATAAAATCCTTTTCAATGGCTTCAGATCAGTGGTAAGATTACGGTAAAATGATTTTTAACTATGTCCGCTTTCTTACTTTTGCGCCATGCAAATTTTAAACGGGAAGGAAGCCTCGCAGGCGATCAAGGATTCACTGAAGCTGGAAGTGGCACAGCTGGCCACGCGAGGTAAGCCGGTCCCCCATCTGGTGGCTGTTTTAGTGGGAAATAACGGAGCCAGCGAAACCTATGTGGCCTCCAAGGTGAAGTCCTGTGAAGAAGTGGGGTTCAAGTCCACGCTGATTCGTCTCGACGCCTCGATCTCGTCCCTCAAATTACTCGACATCATTATAGACCTGAATAAAGATCCTGAAGTGGATGGCATCCTGGTGCAGCTTCCGCTGCCGGATCACATCTCTGCCGATGAGGTGATCAATACGATTGATCCCACCAAGGATGTGGACGGGTTTCATCCAAGCAATGTAGGCCATATGGTATTGGGTCAGCCCAGCTTTATTCCGGCCACGCCTTATGGCATAATGCTGCTGCTGGAGCATTACAAGATTGAAACAAAAGGCAAGCATGCCGTAGTGGTGGGGCGCAGCCATATCGTAGGGCGCCCTATGAGCATCCTGCTCAGTGGCAACAGCAACCCGGGCAATTGTACCGTTACCATCTGCCATTCGCATACGCATAATATCAAAGAGCTTTGCCGCGAGGCGGATATCATTGTAGCCGCTTTGGGCCGGCCCGAATTCATCAAGGCCGATATGGTGAAAGAAGGCGCGGTGGTGATCGATGTAGGCATTACACGGATCGCCGACCCTTCCAAAAAATCGGGTTACCGCATCCGCGGTGATGTGGATTTTGAAGCCGTGGCCCCCAAATGCTCCTTTATCACGCCGGTACCCGGTGGAGTGGGTCCTATGACTATAGCTGCACTGATGAAGAATACCTTCAAGGCCTGTGCCCTGAAACATTATTATGATGAAAAACTGGTAGGCGCCTGATGACGGAAGCACCCATCATAACCACCCTTTCGCTGCCGGTCATGGAGCACTTCTACACGCTGCAGGGAGAAGGTGTGCACCAGGGCAAGGCCGCCTATTTCATCCGCCTGGGTGGATGCGATGTGGGCTGTGTGTGGTGCGATGTGAAGGAAAGCTGGGATGCCAGCCGCCACCCGCATTACACTATAGATCAGCTGGTGGCGCAGGTGAAGTCGACACCCTCACCCATTGCGGTAATCACGGGCGGCGAACCGCTGATACATGATCTCACGCTCATTACCAAAGCGCTTCATGCCGCGGGTGTGCGCACGCATATGGAAACCTCCGGCAGCTCTCCGCTCACTGGTGAATGGGACTGGATCACGCTCTCCCCCAAAAAGTTCAAGGCCCCGCTTCCGGAAGTGGTTCCGCACGCCAGCGAATTGAAAGTAGTGGTCTTCAACAAATCGGATTTTGCCTGGGCGGAACAATACGCCAGCCAGGTGGGTCCCGACTGCAAGCTCTTCCTGCAGCCGGAATGGACTAAGGCGGATGCCATCACCCCACTCATCATCGACTACATCAAAGACCATCCGCAATGGCAGCTCTCGCTGCAGATCCATAAGTATATTAATGTACCGTGAGAATGTCTGATGTCAAATTTCTGATATCTGATTTGTTTTCTGGCATCTATCAGTCTGTGCTATCATTTGGCGTAGGTTGAACCACCAAGACACGAATGCACAGAGGTGTACAGAGATTTGTTTCTACATATCAATGTGCCAGAATGCGCCATAGTTCAAACCGTCATTTCGAGGAGGAACGACGAAGCAAACTCTCAGTCACGGCTAACTATCGTAAAGAAGGACTGCAGAACCAACCTGGTCGTCATTGCGAGGACGCAGGACGAAGCAATCCCCTGCACCTCCAGACTCCCCCTACGCCAAGACAACACGCAGGAAAAGACTGTTCCAAAAGCAACCCACTTATTACTGATTGCTGATTACTCATCACTCCCTACCTCCCCTTTCCATACGGCTTCCATACCTAGTCACTATGCTTTCCATAGCTAGTTACCACGAAGGATGAGCTAAGAGCTGAATAAGAGAAGAAGGAGGGAAAAGAGGGTTTACTACTGTTTTGTCATTCGTCACCGGTTCCAGACACTTCTGATTTCGTATCATTTTGATCAAAATCGTTCAAAGTTGGATCAAATCGCATCGTTTCGTGCAAAAAGTGAAAACTGACCCTTCGCGGTGATAGTATGTTTGCCATTAAGCATGACAGTATGAAAGCGTTAACATTCAAAGAGAAGATGATACAAGGCAGGATCGGGAAACGGTTTGTGATCAAGCATTATAAAACGTATAAGGTAAAGACCAAGGTGCCGGATATGAGTAATATCATTCCTTCCAGGGGGCAGAAGCGGCAACGTAGGCTGTTTCGGCTCGCGGTACAGTATGCGCAGGAGATCTATTGGAATCCGAAGAAACGGGAAGAAAAGGAAAGGATTTATCGCCGTCCATGGCGGTTATTTCAGAAGCTGATGAAGGAGTGGTTCAAGAAAAGGAAGGCGAAGCGGGAAGCAGCGCTGCGACGAATGAATATCTGGAAAAGGAATATTACTGCAAATGGAGCAGTGCCAGTACCAGCTATAAAAAAGCAGGACCTGTCTGCCTTATCAGCGCCGGTCCTGCCCTTTCATGTTCATCTATGCGAAGCACCGGAACTAATCCAGTCCGAAATTGCGCCGCACGATGCGAATACCATTGTCCAGGGCCAGCTGGTAGTCGGCCTCCGTAGGAAATGCGTGCAGAAAGCGGTGATCGAGTTGTGCGGAGATCATCTGGTGAACGATACCGGCCAGGCTCGAAACCTCTGCGCCGGCCTGTTTGATATAGTCGCGTATCAGTAACCGGGTAAAGGCCCGTTCAAAAGCGGTGGCATAGGCTTGTGCAAATTGTTCTGTAGGTGTAGCGCCAGGCGATGTGTTTCCGTTTGTTTGCATGCGATGGGTTTGAATGTTTTATAAATAAGATTGATGGCCATGATAGGAAATTGGAGTGTGGAAGCTTTGCCAAAAGATGGAGGATTGTCTCTGATGAAAGGCTGCGAAACTAGGCTTGCTTCCCTTTCGTTGCGTAGGTACTTTCCGCAGTTTGTCAACTACACGACTGTTTTCATTTCCTGTTTTCATCCCAAGTTCCCCTTTTCAAAATCGTAGGTGAAACCCGCAATTTGTCGGCTGCTGACAGTTACGGTAAGGGCACGGTTGGTAGCTTCACACCTGCAACCAAAAATCAACAGTCCCCATGAAGCAAACAAAGCGCCTCTTTGGCCTATTGGTCATGACAGCGATTACCGCTTATGCCTGCGTGAAGAGCCGGCAGGAATCGAATCCATCCCCTTCCTCCGTATTTGCCTCTGCGCCAACGAAAGTGAAGAGCCAGAATGAACTTCTCAGTGCTTCTCCATTTACTAAGGAAGTAGGCAGCCCGGTACCTCACGATTCGGCAATGCAGTGGATACAGAACTTTACCCGTACTGCTTTGGCAGCCACTTCCTCAATGGCCAACCAGTGTATGGTGCGGGCCCAAGACCTGGCTCCGATCCTCAAACAGAAAAATTGTGTGGGCATCCTATTCTATCACGGCTATGACCCGCAGAAAGGCTGGGTACTGATGCCCCTTGGCATCAATACGTCCGGAGCCATCATCAAATCCTCCTCTGTAGCTTCTTCCATAGGCGTGATCAGCTGGGACAAAGCAAAAGCCCTGAAGGCGGCCTATAAGAATGTAGCTACTTCCCTGGTTGAAGGGGAGTTCTTTGGAGCGAATACATTTGAACGGTTGATGGGAATTGGTAAGGCAACAAGGATACAGGTACGAAAAGGAATTAATGATACTGGTGAATGCCTGATCCTGAACAATGCAGATGTTACAAACTCATTGTATTACGAAGATAGAAGTATGCCTTGCCCTACAATTTGTCCAACGGACGGTCTTTAAGAAGTTGACTATCAAAAAATAGCTATGAAACCTGAACAA
>DATAHC010000365.1:0-12010 GCA_036263415.1 Flavisolibacter sp. | reverse complement strand
CGATGTGTGTACCTGCCCGCTGGAATCTATTCTGGGTTTGTTGAAACACCCGTTAACGGACATCGGCCTGGCAAAATTTGTGGAAGACGCGAAGAAGCTTTAATTACCGTTGCGCTTCGGTTTCGTAGCGCGGTTGCGGTACTCATCTAATATTTCCTGATTGGTTTTAAGGGGCTCATCGAAGCCCCTTTTCCTTATGTAGATCGTTACTTCCTTCCATACGGAAGGATTGTTCCGCAGGCTGGCCCGGACGGTAACAAAATCAGCTTTATAGGAACTGTCAAGGAAGAGGTCGTTTCCACGGAAATAACCCGTGTTGCAGGTTAGCCGGATATGGTTGGAATCCAATGGCAACCAGGTGCCGTCGGTCATCTTGCCGTCTATGTTTATATAATTGTAAAACCCTTTTTTAAGACTGTCGGTATAGAGGTGAAAATAAATACTGTCCACCTTCTGGGCAGAGACCAGCTGCGCCGAGGCCAGTATCAGTATCATCAATAGAAGCTTTTTCACTACCGCTGTTTTTACAAAGTTCTGAACTAAGACGTTAAGATCCTGATAAGGGTTGAATGCGGATTTCAATTTTCTCATTTCTTTTGGCCAAAATCCTGAAATCAGTAACTTGTAGGGAACCCTCTGAAGCTGCCTGTACAAAACGCTTTTACTTACACAAACACACATTTACACATGAGAAAACTAACAACCTTCCTGGCAGGGGTCCTGCTCATTATTTCCTGTCAGAAAAACAGTAACACTGCTCCGGAGGAAGCTCTTTCCCCTGAAGAAAAACCGCTGAAAAGAAGTTGTGCTGCTGATGAAGTGCTGCAGCAACAGCTGGCGAGCGAGCCAGGCTTGCGCGATCAGATGGAGGCCATAGAGGCCTTTACCCGCAGAGCCATCAGCAGTGGCGCTGCCGCGAAGGTAACAGCCGGGGGCGTGATTGAAGTACCTGTAGTGGTGCATGTGCTTTACAACAAAGCGCAGGAGAATATTCCCGATGCGCAGATCCAAAGCCAGATCGATGTGCTGAATGAGGACTTCAACCTGCGCAATGCAGACAATACGAATGTGCCTTCGCTTTTTACATCCGTAAAAGCCAATGTGGGCGTACATTATACACTGGCCCGCACCATCCGCAAGCAGACATCCAAAAAAAGCTGGCAGGCGAACGATGGGATGAAGTATACCTCCAAGGGTGGTGACGATGCCGTAGATCCGGCCCATTACCTCAACCTGTGGGTGTGCAACCTGGCTGGCGGACTGCTGGGCTACGCGCAGTTCCCGGGTGGAAAGGCCGCCACTGACGGCGTGGTGATTGGCTATTTCTGCTTTGGCCGGACCGGAACTGCACTGATAGCGCCTTATGACAAGGGCCGTACGGCTACCCATGAAGTAGGTCACTGGATGAATCTGCGCCATATCTGGGGCGATACCAATTGTGGGGATGACCTGGTGGGTGATACACCGAAGCATACCACAGCGAATTATGGATGTCCTGATTATCCGCATTATAACAGCTGTACGGATCATGCCGTAGAGATGACAATGGACTACATGGACTATACCGACGATCCCTGCATGTATATGTTCAGCAATGGGCAGAAGAGCCGCATGCTGGCCGTATTTGCCGCTGGTGGACCCAGAGCTTCGTTTGTTAAATAAGAGGGGTGAGAATGAGTCTTAAACTGGGACAGGTAATTATTCTTTTGGAAGTTGACCGTTCCCGCTTATTTTTGCGCCACAAATGAAATTGAACGTACATACACATCATCATGTAAACTTACTTCCGGTAAGCCGCTGATGTATTGTATACAAGTATAGTAGAAGGCTTACCATAACGGTAAGCCTTTTTAATTGATCAGATATGAACCTAAAAGTAGCGATCCAGAAATCAGGCCGTTTGCACGACGACAGCATCAAGCTGCTCAACGACTGCGGTATTGCCGTAAAGAACGGGCACAATCAGCTGAAGAGCGTGGCGGATAATTTTCCGCTCGAGGTATACTTCCTGCGCGATGACGATATTCCGCAGTATGTGGAAGACGATGTGGCGCATATTGGAATTGTGGGAGAGAACGTATTGTTTGAAAAAGAGAAAACTGTAGATGTAGTCGAGCAGCTGGGCTTTGGCAAATGCCGGCTGTCCATTGCCGTTCCCAAGAACGAGACCTATGGAACGGCTGCCTACCTCCAGGGCCGGAAGATCGCTACCAGCTACCCGGTGCTGACCCGGAAATTCCTGGAGCAGAACCAGGTGGACGCCGAGATCCACGAGATCAGCGGATCGGTAGAGCTGGCCCCCAGCATCGGGCTGGCGGATGCCGTTTGCGACCTGGTAAGCAGTGGGTCCACCTTGTTCATGAATGGACTGCAGGAAGTGCAGACCATTCTGCAAAGTCAGGCTGTACTGATCAAATCCAGAAAGCTGCAGCCGGAGCAGCTACAGATACTGGACCAGCTGTTGTTCCGGATCCGTTCTGTACGGAAAGCAAAAAATAATAAATACGTACTCCTGAATGCACCCAACGAATCGCTTGAAAAGATCATTGGCCTGCTGCCCGGAATGAAAAGTCCGACCGTGCTGCCGCTGGCCGAATCTGGATGGAGCTCGGTCCATAGTGTTTTGAGCGAGGACGAGTTCTGGGACAAGATCCAGGCCCTGAAGAACGCCGGTGCCCAGGGAATTCTGGTGATCCCTATTGAAAAGATGATCATTTAAATCCACAGCATGCAAGTATTTGAGAACCCTCCGAAGGAACAATGGAACGCCCTTTTACAAAGGCCCTATACCGATAGCAGCGCAGTGCTCGACTCCGTTCAGCTGATCCTTAACGCGGTGAAGGAACATGGTGACGAAGCCATATGGTCCTTCACCAAAAAATTCGACGGGGTTGAGTTGAAGACCTTTTCCGTATCGGAAACAGAGATCGATGAAGCGGAAGGTCAGCTTAGCGAAACCCTGAAGCAGGCGATCCTTACTGCCAAAGAAAATATTGAGACCTTTCACCGGGCACAGGTGCAGTCACCGGAATTTATTGAAACCATGCCCGGCATCCGTTGCTGGCGCAAGAGCGTGGGCATCGACCGGGTGGGCCTTTATATTCCGGGCGGATCGGCTCCCTTGTTCTCTACGGTGTTGATGCTGGCGGTGCCGGCTGTTCTGGCAGGCTGTAAGGAGATCATTCTCTGCACCCCCTGCAACAGAGAAGGCTGCGTGCATCCGGCCATACTATTTGCGGCACGCCTTACCGGTGTTACACACGTCTATAAGATCGGTGGCGCCCAGGCCATAGCTGCTATGGCCTATGGCACGGAGACCATTCCTCCGGTCTATAAGATATTCGGTCCGGGCAACCAGTATGTAACCATTGCCAAGCAGCTGATCCAGGTGCAGGGCGTGGCGATCGATATGCCGGCAGGTCCCAGCGAGGTCTGCATCTGGGCAGATGAAGGCGCGGATGCTTCCTTTATTGCAGCAGACCTGTTATCGCAGGCAGAGCATGGGCCGGACAGCCAGGTATTGCTGGTGACAGACAGCCCGGCTTTGATTGCCGGCGTTCAAGAAGAGTTGACAAAGCAACTGGAAATGTTGCCCCGAAAAAATGTAGCGGAGAAAGCGCTGGAGAATAGTAAGGCGATCCTGGTGAAAGCGCATGCAGAGGCGCTTGCCCTCATCAATGAATACGGGGCGGAGCACCTGATCATCAATGCGGCAAAGGCCGAAGCATGGGCCGAACAAGTGACGAATGCCGGCTCAGTCTTCATCGGAGCCTATTCTCCTGAAAGCGTGGGCGACTATGCCAGCGGCACCAATCATACCCTGCCTACCAATGGCTTTTCCAGGGCTTATAGTGGAGTGAGTGTGGACAGCTTCGTAAAGAAGATCACCTTTCAGCAGCTGACAGCCGCAGGCCTTCAGCAGCTAGCCGGCACCGTTATCACCATGGCAGAAGCAGAGGGACTTCAGGCACATGCCAATGCGGTCCGTGTACGTCTGAATCAACCGAATTCCTCATTATAAAGAGAACGACATGAATTTCGATCTTGACCGTTTAGTCAGAGAGAATATTAAAAATTTAAAGCCCTATTCTTCCGCCCGCAGTGAATTCAGCGGAAAGGCCAGTGTATTCCTGGATGCCAATGAGAACAGCTTTGGCTCTCCGCTTACCAAATGGTATAACCGCTATCCCGATCCGATGCAATGGGAGCTGAAGAAAAAGATCAGCACTATCAAGAATATACCGGCAGAATCGATGCTCCTTGGCAATGGAAGCGATGAATGCATTGACCTGTTGATCCGCGCATTCTGTGATCCCCGGCGGGATAAGATCATTATTTGTCCGCCCACCTATGGCATGTATGAAGTGTATGCTCACATCAACGATATAGGCATCACCGAAGTGCCCTTGCTGCCGGATTATCAGCTGAACCTGGCAGCGCTGGAAGAAGCGATCGACCCCTTTGTGAAAATGATCTTTTTATGTTCGCCCAATAATCCGACAGGGAACAACCTGGAGCGGGAGGACATTGAAGTGGTCCTGAATAATTTTGACGGCATCGTGGTGGTAGATGAGGCCTATATCAACTACAGCCGCAACCGTTCCTTCACCTCAGAATTAAAGGATTATCCCAACCTGGTAGTGCTGCAAACATTTTCAAAGGCCTGGGGACTGGCGGCATTGCGCCTGGGTATGACCTTTGCCGCTCCGGCGATTATCGACATCCTGAACAAGATCAAGCCGCCTTATAATATCGGGCAGGCCACACAGGAACTGGCCCTGAAGGCCCTGGACCACCTGGAAGAAGTGAACGGCATGATCCTGGAAACCGTGAAGGAGCGGGATCACCTGGTAGCGGCACTGGCAGCTCTTCCTTATGTGCAGAAAGTATTTCCTTCCGATGCGAATTTTGTGCTGGCCCGCATGGAGCAAGCCACTGAGGTGTATGACTACCTGAAGCAGCATGGCGTGATCGTACGGAACAGAAGTACGGTGCTGTTGTGTGAGGACAGTCTGCGCATCACGGTAGGAACGCCGGAGCAGGACCAGAAACTGATCACTTTATTGAAAGCCTATAAACCAATGGTATGAGCGAGAACCTGAAAGCCAAAAAAGTATTATTCATTGATCGTGACGGCACCCTGATCCAGGAGTTTCCACCCACGTACCAGATCGACTCCTTCACGAAACTGATCTTTTATCCCGAGGTCTTTCAATATATGAGCCGTATTGCCAAAGAACTCGATTATGAGCTGGTGCTGGTGACCAACCAGGACGGCCTGGGCACTGCCGAATTTCCTGAAGAACAGTTCTGGCCGGTTCACAATCTGATCATGAGCAGTTTTGCCAATGAAGGTGTGATCTTCTCCAAAGAACTGATTGACCGCAGTCACCCAGAAGAAAATTCTCCCAATCGCAAGCCCCGTACCGGAATGTTTACGGATTACCTTAACAACCCCGCTTACGACATGGAAAATTCCATCGTGATCGGTGACCGCATCACCGACGTACAGCTGGCGGTGAACCTCGGATGTAAAGCGGTCTGGATCAATAACAATCCGAACCTGGGTGGTAAGGAAATTACCTCATCACAAGAGGAGCTGCAAAAGGCTATTGTGCTGGAGACTAAAGAGTGGTCGGCGATCTATGAATTCCTGAAACTGGGAAGTCGCAGCATCAGCCATGTGCGCAAGACCAATGAAACCGATATTACGATTGAACTAAACCTTGATGGAAGCGGAAAGGCTTCCATTCATACGGGGTTATCCTTTTTCGATCATATGCTCGACCAGATCGCTCGTCATGGATTAATGGATTTGTCCATTACGGCGAAAGGTGACCTGCACATCGATGAGCATCATACCATCGAAGACACGGGAATTGCGCTGGGTGAAGCTTTCTTCAAGGCAGTTGGTAATAAGCTGGGAATGGAGCGGTATGGGTTTGCGCTGCCGATGGATGACGCGGAGGCTAAGGTGCTGATCGATTTTGGCGGTCGCAACTGGATCGTATGGAATGCGGCCTTCAGCCGGGAGAAAGTAGGGGATATGCCTACCGAAATGTTCTACCATTTCTTTAAATCCTTCTCCGATGCAGCCCGGTGCAACCTGAATATTGAATGCCGGGGCACCAATGAGCATCATAAGATCGAGGCTATTTTCAAGGCTTTTGCCAAAGCTTTGAAAATGGCGGTGAAACGGGATCCGTTGAAGGCGTATTTGCCTTCAACGAAGGGAGTATTATAGCTGCGCTGGCTGTTTCTTTTATGTAAAGTAGCTTGTTATTTGGAAGGTGATTGTTCCCTAAAGGTTCAGTCTTTTCTTTTTCAAAAGACTTAGTGCTTGTGTTCCTATTGTTTCGATCTTTTCTTTTCGCTCATCTTTTCTACTTTTTGCCTTGATGCAAAAAGTAGAGCAAAAAGATCAAGAACAGGCGAATGGCTCCGCCCGCCTGTTCGCCCGCGCACACCCCCAAACCCCCTAAAGGGGGCTTACGGTCAGTTCTTTACTGCTTGTAGCGTTACGATAGCGGTTCTTGTCGTGCTATGCGTAAATACTGCAGGCGCTGTATTCCGCTGTGCTTTTCCTATGGTTTGTCCCTTTCCTCCATACGTGCGGAATAAGGCGCCGGGGCTGATTAGCTGGTTAGCTGATGGGAAATGTGCCAATAATCATTGAGCCAATATGTCAATGGAACAGCCAATGAGAGCCTCATTCTAATTCTCAGACTGTCATCCCGACGAAGGAGGGATCTTATACGCTTAAGCTATCGAAGGAACTGACCATAGTTTAGTTCACCCACTCATTACTCATCACTCATTACTCATCACTCATCGTTTGACGTAACTTTCACCTATGAAACTAAGCTCATTCTTAATTGCCTTATTTTTTTGTGCAGGGGCCAATGCACAGAATGATTCTTTTTATTTGCTGAAGCCGGATCGCGTTTTTGATGGCGAGACCATGCATACCAGCTGGATCGTACTGGTTCAGGGAAATAAGATACAGGCTGCCGGAAGTATGAATTTCAAACTGCCTGCCAATACCCGGGTGATTGAACTTCCGGGATGCACCTTGCTGCCTGGATTAATAGAAGGGCATTCACACCTGTTTCTGCACCCCTATAATGAAGTATCTTGGAATGACCAGGTGCTGAAGGAAAGTCGCGCTGAACGTACAGCCAGAGCGGTCACGCATGCCTATGCCACGCTGAAGGCCGGGTTTACCACCGTGCGCGACCTGGGAACGGAAGGGGCTTTGTATGATGATGTAGGCTTGAAAACAGCGATTGAGAAAGGTGTGGTGCCCGGTCCCAGGATGATTGTAGCCACCAGAGCCATTGTAGCCAAAGGAACCTATGGACCTGATTTCAATAACCCGGATATTGACCTGCCCCAGGGGGCGGCAGAAGTGGCCGGTATAGAAGGCATTACGGATGAAGTACGTACGCAGATCGGAAAAGGTGCGGATGTAATTAAATTATATGCAGATTATCGTTACGGCAGGGACGGACAATCCATGCCCACCTTCAGTGCAGAAGCCATAGGATGGGCTACCGCTATTGCCAGAAGCGGCGGACGCGAAACCGTTGCTCACGCTTCAACCAAAGAAGGCATGCGCAGAGCTATTCTGGGTGGCGTGTCCACGATCGAGCATGGCGATGATGGTGACGATGAAATCTTTAAACTGATGAAAGAGAAGGGCGTGGCGCTGTGTCCGACACTTGCAGCCGGTGATGCCATTTTACAATACGGGGGCTGGAAGCCCGGAGTAGATCCGGACCCGGCGCGTATCGTGGCGAAAAAGAAAAGCTTTGCTGCTGCACTGAGAAATGGAGTAACCATTGTAATGGGTGGCGATGTGGGGGTGTTTACGCACGGCGAGAATGCCCGTGAAATGGAACTGATGGTAGCCTACGGTATGAAACCGCTGGATGTATTGAAATCGGCCACCTCCGTGAATGCCGATGTATTTGGCTATGCGGACAGGATCGGACGCATCCGGAAAGAGAACCTGGCGGACCTGGTTGCCGTAAACGGAGACCCCTCTCTCGATATGAAAACGATCCGAAAGGTAGTCCTGGTCATGAAGAATGGTAAGATCGTGGAATAAGTTTGGTTCTCAGGTTTCCAATGTCATATGCAGGACAGTTGACCAAAAGTTTTTTTGTTCATTTATTCTTTCCATCGCATCTTTGTCCCAGAATGAAAATGATCAGCAATAAACAGTGGTGGTGGCATACAACTTCAACTAGGGGTTCGGTATAGCTATTACTATAGTTTATTCAACATATTAGAACCCCGCAGTAAGCGGGGTTTTTTATTTCTAAAGATTCAAAAAATGATTCAGGCATCCGCCACCATAAAAAAGACCACAGGAAAAAAGATCGGGATCACGACCACCGTGAAGCGGATGCTGGCAGATGTGTACACGCCAGTTGGCATCTACCTGCGGTTGCGGGATCGCTTCCGCGACACGATCCTTTTGGAAAGCACCGATCACCATGCTGCAGAGAACAGCTATTCCTTCATCTGTATCAATGCCGTTGCAGGCATCGAGATCAGGGATCAGGAGACCCTGGAATTCAAGTTGCCGGGCCAGAATCCGCAAAAGGCGCCGCTGGATAAAAAGGAAGACCTGAAGGACCTGCTGTGGAATTTCATGCAGGGCTTTGAGGTTTCGCCAAATTCCGATAAAGGCGCTGCCTTTGCCCAGGGACTATACGGCTATTTCACGTTCGATGCCGTACAGCATTTTGAGACCATACGTTTTAAGGAGAGTTCCGATCCGGTCAACCAGATCCCTGTAGCGCGGTACCGGTTGTACCAGTACGTGATCGTCATCAATCACCACCGCGATGAGTTGCTGCTGTGCGAGAATTTAATGGATGGACTGGAAAGCGATTTAGAAGCCCTTCTTTCCCTGATCAATAGTAAGGACGTTCCTGTTTACCCTTTCCGCACCGAAGGAGAAAAGACGTCCGGCATGAGCGACCAGGCCTACCAGGAAATGGTACGTAAGGGAATCGACAGCTGCCTGAGAGGCGATGTGTTCCAGATCGTACTCAGCCGCCGTTTCGAGCAGCGCTTTACAGGAGATGAATTCAATGTATACCGGGCGTTGCGTACCATCAATCCATCGCCTTACCTTTTCTTTTTTGATTACGGAGATTATAAACTGATCGGCTCCTCACCGGAAGCACAGCTGGTGATTGAGCAGGGCAAAGCCGTGATGCACCCTATTGCCGGAACCTTCCGGAGAAGCGGAGATGATGCCATTGACCAGGAGCGGGCGGCTGCCTTGCTGGAAGACCCGAAAGAGAATGCCGAGCATGTGATGCTGGTAGACCTGGCCCGGAATGACCTTAGTACGGTTTGCACCAATGTGTCGGTGCGCCAGTACCGCCAGGTGCAATATTATTCGCATGTGATACACCTGGTAAGTGAAGTGACGGGCGACGTTGAGCCCGGAACCAATCCGTTTACCGTATTATTCAAAACCTTTCCGGCCGGTACCCTCAGCGGCGCTCCCAAGTACAAGGCCATGCAACTTATTAATACTTATGAGCCTACACCCCGCAGCTTTTATGGAGGCGCTATTGGCTTCATCGGATTCAGCGGAACCTGTAACCATGCGATCATGATCAGAACCGTATTGAGTAAAAACAATCAGCTGGTATTACAGGCAGGTGCCGGTGTGGTAGCTGCCAGTGACCCCAGGAGCGAGCTGGAAGAAGTAAACAATAAACTGAATGCTTTGAAAGCTGCCATTGAAATGGCCGCCACTATCAAATAAGTACTATGAAAATCCTTGTTTTCGATAATTATGATTCCTTTACCTATAACCTGGTACACCTGGTGAAGAAGATTGTGAAAGATGCTGTGGAAGTCCACCGGAATGATCAGATCCCGCTTGAAAAAGTAGCGGAATTTGACAAGATCATTCTTTCACCCGGCCCCGGCATACCGGAAGAAGCCGGATTGCTGCTGCCTCTGATAAAGGAATATGCCGCTTCCAAATCCATCCTTGGTGTTTGCCTGGGACACCAGGCCATTGGCCAGGCCTTTGGAGGAAAGCTTGTCAATCTGTCCCAGGTATATCATGGCGTAGCCACACCTGTGAAACAAGTCAGCCATACCGGCAACCAATCAGGCAATGCTTTGTTCAACCAATTACCGGAAACGCTTTCGGTGGGCCGTTACCATAGCTGGATCGTTAGTAAGGAAGCCTTTCCGGAAGAACTGGAAGTCACGGCCGAAGATGAGAACGGATATATCATGGCCCTGCAACATAAGCGATACGATATTCAGGGTGTACAGTTCCATCCGGAAAGCGTGCTGACACCGGATGGAGAAACGATACTAAGAAACTGGTTAAAATAGAAGCCCGATGAAAAAGATTTTACAACGGTTATTTGAACATAAGACCTTGTCGCAACAGGAAGCGAAGGATATCATGCTGAATATGAGCAGGGGCGCTTACAATGAGGCGGAGATCACAGCATTCATTACTGTATATCTTATGCGCAGCATTACTATCGGAGAGCTTCAGGGCTTTCGCGATGCCTTGCTGGAACTGGCCGTGCCAGTGGATCTGAACGGCCACCCGGTAATGGATATCGTAGGCACCGGCGGGGATGGAAAAAATACGTTCAATATCTCCACACTGGCTTGCTTTGTTGTAGCCGGTACCGGCAAAAAAGTGGCGAAGCATGGGAATTACGGTGCATCTTCCATCAGTGGCGCTTCGAATGTAATGGAGCAGCTGGGCTACCGCTTCAGCAATGATCCCGATAAATTGAAAAGGGAAGTGGAAGCAGCCAATTTCTGTTTTCTGCACGCACCTTATTTTCATCCTGCGCTGAAAGCCGTGGCACAGATCCGCAAGAACTTAGGATTTCGCACCTTCTTCAATATGCTCGGCCCGATGGTGAATCCGGCTCAGCCGGCTTATCAGCTGGTAGGTGTTTACAGTCTGGAGATGGCCCGTATTTATAATTACCTGTTGCAACAGACCGGAAAGCCTTTTACCATCATCCATGGCCTGGATGGCTATGACGAGATCTCGCTGACCAATGAAACACGGGTGATCACTAATAAGGGAGAGATGGTGTACACGGCAGAGGAGCTGGGTAAACGGACCGTATCTGCTTCTGATATACAGGGCGGTCATTCCGTAGAGGAAGCAGGAAAGATCTTCCTGCGCATCCTGAAAGGAGAAGGAAGCTGGGCACAAAATGCGGTAGTGCTGGCCAATGCCGCGATGGCCTTACAGTGCACAGGAGCTTATCCTACCTACGACGAAGCCTATGGCGCAGCGGTAGACAGCCTGGAAAGCGGAACGGCCTACCAGGGATTTAAAAAATTAATGGCATTACAGGCATGAACATACTCGATACCATCGTAGCTGAAAAAAGAAAGGAAGTAGCTGTACGGAAGACGGAAACACCAATTACGGTGCTGGAAGAAGGACGTTTCTTTTCTTATCCGACACGTTCCCTGAAAGCCTCCCTGCTGGATGAAAACAAGACCGGCATTATAGCGGAGTTCAAACGCAAATCCCCATCAAAAGGTATTATTAATGATCGCGTAAGTGTAGAAGCTGTTACAAGGGCATATGCCCGGCATGGCGCTTCGGGATTATCGGTACTGACCGACATGCCCTTTTTCGGTGGCTCGCTCGATGATTTGTTGAGTGCCGGCTTCAGCAGCGTACCCATCCTGCGAAAGGACTTCATGATCGACGAATACCAGCTGCTGGAAGCAAAAGCTTACGGGGCCGACGTGATCCTGCTGATCGCCGCCTGCCTGTCGAAAGAGCAGGTTAAGACACTGGCACAAACAGCAAAAGGCCTGGGGCTGGAAGTGTTGCTGGAGATCCATAATGAAGAAGAGCTGGATCATATTTGCGATCAGGTGGATATGGTAGGGGTCAATAACCGGAATCTGAAGACCTTTGAGGTGGATATTAATACCTCACTGGGACTGATCCGTATGATACCGGATAGCAAAC
>DATAHC010000364.1:0-11419 GCA_036263415.1 Flavisolibacter sp. | reverse complement strand
GAGTTTTTAAGACACAAAGGGGCGCCTGCGGCACCCTGGAGGGTCTGCTACTTCCACTATTCTTTATGATAGCTCCTGCGTACCTATGCATCCTCTTAAACCAAAAGCTTGTTTTAAACGAAGCTAAAAGACAGAAATAACGGAACTAATAAGATTGGGGTGAAGGCCGTTATGCACCTGTAAGGAACCTATGTATCGTGGAGGCGGTCGCGCAGCGGCCCTTTGTGCCTTGTCCTGGCTGTTTATACGCCGCCAGAATAGAAAGAAGGCCCGAAGAAGAAGTGAAGATCCGACAGAAGGAATGCTTCAATTCTTTTCTTTGTGCCTTTGTGTTTCAACCTACGCCCATGCGCAAAGCAGGAAATGACCTTGGTCAAGTACGCCCCACTCATTACTCATCACTGATCACTGATTACCTAGGAAGTATGATGGTGAACACAGCCCCCTTACCTTCTTCTCCTTCCGCATAGATGGCGCCGCCATGGCGTTCTACGATCTTTCGGCACAAGGACAGGCCCAGGCCGGTGCCTTCATACTTGTCTTTGGAGTTTAGACGGGAGAAGGTTTTGAAAATGCGTTCCGCTTCGCTCTGAGGGAAGCCGATCCCGTTATCGCGCAACACCAGCTTCAGGTATTCCTTATTCAGAGGAAGGTTCAGTTGCTGCCATTCTTCTTTGCCAGTACTTTCCGCCTGAAGGGTGATCAACGGCGGTACGCCGGGACGTGAAAACTTGAGTGCATTATTCAGCAGGTTATACAGCAGCTGGTACAGGAGGATAGAAGAGCCTTCCATGGAAGGCAGTTCATTCGCCTGGATCACTGCACTCTTTTCCGTGATCACTACTTCCAGGTCCACCAGAATATTCGAGACCAGCTCGTTCAGGTCGATCAGCTCCCTGGTCTCCTCCAACGCATTCAGTGAGGAGTATAACAGCACGCCATCGATCATGGCATACATACGTATTGCGGAACTTTCGATCTTGGACAGATACAGGTTGGCCTTCTCCGGCAACTCCTTTACAAATTCAATTTTCAACCGGTTGCTGAAGGTCATAACCTTGCGCACCGGCTCTTTCAGATCGTGCGAGGCTACGTGGGCAAATTGCTGCAGATCTTCATTGGAACGCTGCAGCTCCGTAGTTCGTTCGGCAACTTTATGCTCGAGCTGCTCCGTCAGTGTTTTGCGGTCATGAATATCCGTAAAGGCTCCGATCCATTTTATGACTTTTCCTTCACCATCCCGTATGGGCTCGGCATGCACAAAATGCCAGCGGTATGCGCCGTCCCGGTTCCTGAGGCGCACTTCGGCCTTGTAATATGTTTCGGTTTCAAGACTGGTCTTCCAGGTCCTGCTGATACGGGCGCGGTCTTCCGGATGCACCATTTCATTCCACGTGGTCTCGCTCAGGTGCTCCAGGCCTGAATATTCCATCCATCTTGCCGACACATATTCCTGCTTTCCCTTTTCATCCGTTATCCAAACCAGCTGAGGCAAGGTTTCCGCCAGTGTACGGAAACGCTGTTCGCTCTCCCTGATCTTCTGTTCCGCTTCTTTCTGTTGGGTGATATCGCGGTTCACCCCCACCATTCCAATAACCTTTCCTTTCTCATCAAGGACATTCCCTACCGAGGCATTGATCCAGATGGTGGAACCATCCTTACGTTTCTGACGGACATCACCCCTCCAATAGGAACGTTCATTCAGGGCCGTCTGCGAGCTGCTGTTATTTTCTCCAACATTGTACTCGGTGGCCAGTATCTCAAAAGCCGGCCGGCCCAGGACTTCTTCGGCCTTCCAGCCGTAAATAGTTTCTGCCGCCTTGTTCCAGCTCGTGATGCGATAGCCTTCCTCCACCGTGGAGGTACCGATCACCGCATCTACAATATTCTCGGTAAGGGTGGCCGCATAGCGCAGCTGCCGTGCCGCCTGCAGTCGGGCAGCTTTCAGGGAAAGCTGGGACCTTACGCGAGCCTGCAATTCCTTTGAGGAGAACGGCTTGGTCAGGTAGTCGTCCGCTCCGGTTTCAAAACCTTCGATCCTTGCTTCTTCTCCCGCTCTTGCCGAGAGCAGGATGACCGGTATCGCTTCCGTTTCCGGATTCCGCTTCAGCTCCCGGAGCAGCTGAATGCCATCCATGACCGGCATCATGATATCGCTGATCACCAGGTGTGGCTGCTCCTGCTGCACCAGCGACAGCGCCTCCTTTCCGTCTTTCGCCATGCGTACCGTATAGTGCTGGCGAAGCAGGTTGCCGATATGCGTTCTGAGGTCCGCATTATCATCCACTATCAGTACCGTGTATTCTTTTTTCGCTTCTTCCTGCTGCAGATCCTGTCTCTCCAGAAGTGCAGCCGCTTCCTCCACAAAGGCATCGGATAGCGTATCGCTAAAGCCTTCTGTATCGTGTACAAGCTGTGCTTCCGGGATATGATCCCTGCCTGCGGGAATGATCACCGTGAACAATGTTCCTTCTGCTACCTTACTTTCCACACCGATGGTACCACCATGCATCTTAACCAGCTCGCTTATCAGTGAAAGACCGATACCCGTACCCTCAAACGTGCGGCCTACGGCGTGCTGCACGCGGTGAAAGCGCTGGAACATTTTCGGCAGGTCCTCCTCGGGTATTCCAATCCCGGTATCCCTGACCTCCAATACGATGGTTTCGCCTTGTGCGGTGAGACTTACCTGTATGCTCCCTTTCAGTGTATACTTGAAGGCATTGGACAGGAGATTGAGTACGATCTTTTCCCACATATCCCGGTCTACATACACCGGATGCTGCAGCTTATCGATGTGCACCTCCAACGACAACCCTGCCTGTTCGATCACTGAGCGGAAGGTCGCCGTGAGGTCGGCCGTTAAAGCAGCCAGGTCGGTGGACCGGAATTGCGCCTGCACCCTTCCCGCTTCAATGCGGCTGAAGTCGAGCAGGTTGTTCACCAGCTGGAGCAGGCGCAAAGAATTGCGGTGGGTGACCTCCAGCTTGCGGAGGTCTTCCCCCTTCCAGTCCGTAGGCCGGTGCAGCAACTCTTCCAGAGAACCGAGCATGAGCGTGAGCGGTGTGCGGAACTCATGCGAAATATTGGTAAAGAATGTGGTCTTGGCCCGATCGATCTCTGCCAGGGCCTCTGCTTTTCGCTTCTCCTCTTCATACACCAGCACATTATTTATTTCCGTGGTGATCTGGTCGGCGATCAGCTGTGCAAATTGGCGGTAGGAGTCATCAAAGCGCCGAAATGGATTTAAGGCGGCGGAAATGACTGCCAATGGCCAGGGATGGTGCTGGGTGACGATCGGAATATGAACGAAATGTGTGGCTTCTTTATCCCAACCCCCGGTAGGCAGATTGATGCGCCGGTTATTATTTTCCGAAACCACTATTTTTTGTGTGGTGAACGCTTTGAAGAAATTACCGGTATCATCGTCCGGGTTCACCAGATCAATCCGAACCGGAAACACCCGCTGCTCCTTCCCTACACCAAAAAAGGAGAAAGGCTGCGCCCCTCTTCCTTCGTCAACCGTTTTATAAATGATACCGAATGGAAAATCCTTGTTATTCTTTTCCAGCGCCTGGGCTGCACTGACCAGTATCTCATCCACCGAACGGGAGATGACCTCGAGGTTACTCAGCTCCTGGATGGTCTGCAGCTGACGCTCATTCAGAATGGTATCCGTGGTTTCAATCACGGCATTGAAAACACCTTCCACCTTACCCTGCTCACCGTATATGGGCGTGAAGGTGAAATCAAAATAACATTCCTCCACATAGCCATGCCGCTCCATCGGCAGCAGGGCATCTTTAGAACCGCCGGGTATTCCTGAAAATGCTTTTTGAAACTGGGGCTCAATAGCCTGCCAGATCTCCGGGAATACCTCCCGGGCGGGCCGGCCCAGTGACCAGGGATGCTTGTTGCCCGGTATCGGACTCCAGGCGTCGTTATAGAGCAGGGTGAGTTGCGGCCCCCAATAGATGGCGATCGGGAAATTGGAGTTCAGGCAGATACTCAACGCGGAGCGAAGGCTCTGCGGCCAGGTCTCTATAGCGCCTAGCGGTGTTTCGGACCAATCCAGCGCCCGCATTCTTTCACCCATGTCGCCGCCGCCTGATAAAAACGATGTGGCCCTGTTATCAGGGTATAACGAATTACTCATGGTCAGGGAAATAAACGTGAGTAAGTTATGCAATTTGACCGCTCTGCAAAAACTACGTCGGACTGTTGCAATGATTTCAGGTTTGGAATGAAATCATTGAACAACCCAGCTATTAAAATGTTCGGGCTTTATAGAATCATGCGGGAAAGGTAATACCGGTGATTTGTCCACAAAGATCAAGGAACCGGTTCTGTAATTCCGGATGGGCTGCTGCGGATAGGAAACGGCTTTCCTGTTTGTGATGAAAGTAGCGGCCTGACAGCTTTGCTTTATCCTTCCTTGCTGTTGCCAGCCATATTTGCGTTTCCGCGCCTTTCTGCAGGCTGTCCGGCGCACCTGGGCCACCCATTTTAGTAGGCACCCATCCCGGATTCACGGCGTTACTAATAACTGTTGGCCAAAGGCGGGCTGCTGCCATGGCAAGGATCACCACATGCAATTTGGAACTGGAGTAACTGGTCCTGTTTGTTTTTTCATTCAGGTCTCTCAGATCCGGATCTCCCTGAAGGTGCATACCCGAACTGAGATAGATGAGCCGTTGCGGCTTTTGTATGAGGCAGGTAAGGATATAGGGCGCTATGGTATTGACCTCAAATATGAGTGGTGCAGCCGCCTGGTACACTCCTGCATTATGAATGACTGCATCGAAAGGACCGGATGCATTTACCTCACCGGCCAACCGGATCGTTTCTTCCCTTACACCCAGATCGGCCGTCAACACACCTTCTGCGCCCGGCACCAGGTCCAAAGCCTGGCGGCCCCGCGCCTCACTACGCGCATGCAGCATCACTTTATGGCCCTGTGCCACCAGCTGCCGTGCCGCCATATGTCCCAATCCATCTGCCGAGCCTGTAATAAATACTCTCGCCATGTTTTCATTCTTCTTTCTGTAAACTGCCTGCTATGAGAAGCCCCTACCTGTTTATGTAACAAGAATCCCGCCGATACATCCTGTTATATCAATAAACCCATTCAAATAATTTGCGTAGTTAAATAGCTACATATATATTTGTAGCCAAATAGCTACACGATGAACCTAAGAAGAGATGTGTTTCAGGCCTTGGCCGATCCGACCCGAAGGGCCATTCTGCTGCTGGTAGCTTCCCAGTCGATGTCAGCCGGTGCCATAGCCTCCCATTTCGACACTGCACGGCCTACCGTATCGAAGCATCTGCAGATCCTTACCGAATGCGAACTGCTGGAACCGCAGCCTGAAGGAAGGGAAGTGCACTATCATATCAATGCAAAAAAGATGAAGGAAGTAGCTGACTTCCTCGAGCCCTTCCGGAGCCTGTGGGATGACCGCTTCAACAAGCTGGAAGATGTAATGAAAAAATACAAAGCCAAAAAATAGACAACCATGGAACGAAAAACGCATGTGCATGCCGAAGCCGGCAAACAGGAGCTGGTCATTACCCGGCAATTCGATCTTCCGGTGGACCTGGTTTACCTGGCGTATACAGAGCCTGAACTGCTGGAGCAATGGATGGGTACCCGGGTGCTGAAACTGGACGCTAAAAACCAGGGCGGGTATGTATTTGAAACCACCGATCCCAAAGGGAACAAGCATGGCTTTCATGGTGTGATCCATGAGATCGTTCCCGACCGGAAGATCACGCGCACATTTGAAATGAGCCAGGCCCCTTTTGATGTGCAACTGGAATTCCTGGAGTTTGAACCGCTGACAGAATCCACGAGCCGGCTTACCATTCATATCCTCTACCGTTCGGTACAACAGCGTGACCAGGTCTTACAGCTTCCTTTTGCAAAGGGCATCAATATGGCTCATAACCGGCTTCAGGAAGCAGCCAGCCGCACTACCTTATCCCGGCGCACCGACCCATCTGAATCGTTCCTTCCCGAAGCATAAACCCCATTATTCAACCGCTTATTCAATTTTTATGAGTACGAGTAAACGCAGCAAAAACGTATTATCGGCCAACGAGCAAAAAGAATTGCTTACCCTGCTGAAAACCCGCTTTGAAAAACATAGGAACCGGCATAAGGACCTGGAATGGGCGGCTGTGCAGGCACGGCTGGAAGCCCACCCGGAGAAGTTGTGGAGCCTGGAACAAATGGAGCGGACCGGCGGAGAGCCTGACGTAACCGGCTACGATAAAAAGACCGGTGAACTCCTCTTCACCGACTGCTCTCCAGAGAGCCCGGCAGGCCGCCGCAGCTTATGCTATGATCGTGAAGCCCTTGATGCCCGCAAAGAGCATAAACCTGCCGGGAGCGCACTGGATATGGCTGCCGAGATGGGCATAGAGGTACTGACCGAAGAGGCCTACAGAAACCTGCAACAGCTAGGCGCCTTCGATACTAAAACATCGAGCTGGCTGAAGACGCCGGACCCGATCCGAAAGCTGGGCGGGGCCATTTTTGCCGACCGGCGCTACAATACCGTTTTTGTTTATCACAACGGCGTTCAATCGTACTATGCCGGAAGAGCTTTCCGGGGTTCCCTGCGAGTATGACATTTTATCAATAGATCCTCTTTTTATTCAGGGCATCCGCTACCGGTTATTTAAACCGTCTGGCTGATGCCTTGCTTTATTTCTGGCTTTCTCCACGATGCCGAGCCCAGGCGAACCTTTTATTTTGTACCTCCTACCTCCTGACGGTAATCATTACATTACTTGACAGCCCTCATAACAGCATCCTCAAACAAAGATCAATTTGCAATCAGCGGCAAGTACCTTTTCATTGTGCCTCGCCGAAAATGAAATCATGAACTGAAACTGATCGGGCTGGCTAGTAAAGCGGGCAGCAGTAGGGATGCCGCCGTATCAACATAAACCTCATAATGCATTTTATGAAAGTACTTTTTTATAGCAGCAAAGAATACGAATTACCTTATCTCAGGGATGTTCTTCCGCCTTCGCTAGACACTACATTCATACCCGAACTGTTATCTGCCAAAACAGCCCCTTTGTGTAAAGGCTATGATGCCATCAGCATCTTTACATCAGATGATGCCTCATCTGAAGTGATCACGCTTCTGAAGAAGAACGGCATCCGCTATATTTCGGTGAGGGCGGCAGGCTACGACAATGTTGCTATCCAGGCCGCAAATCGTGCAGGCATCGTAGTAGGCAATGTTCCCGAGTATTCACCATATGCCATCGCCGAACATACCGTAGCCCTGATGCTGGCGCTGAACCGAAAACTCATCCGCTCTCACCAGCAGGTTCACCAACATAATTTCACGCTCGACCATCTTACCGGTTTCGATCTTCACAAAAAGAAAGTAGGCATTATCGGTACCGGCCGGATCGGCAGTGTGGTAGCCAAAATACTTCATGGCTTCGGCTGTACCCTAATGGCTTATGATGTAAACAGAAACCAGTCGCTCGAGCATAAATACAATGTGTTCTATACCAGCCTGGACACCCTTTGCAGTTTCTGCGACATCATTACCATTCACCTGCCCCTTAATGAGCAGACCCGTTATCTGATCAATAAAAGGCTGATCGACCAGATGAAGCGAGGCGTTATGCTGATCAATACATCCCGAGGTGCCGTTATTCAAACGAAAGACGTTCTGGACGCGCTTCCTTCCGGACAAATCGGCTATCTGGGCCTGGATGTTTATGAATATGAAAAAGGTGTATTCCTTTATGACCGATCCAATGATAAGCTGACGGATACCACGCTTGACAAGCTGATGAGCTACTCCAATGTGATGATCACGCCTCACCAGGCATTCGCAACCGAAGAAGCTCTTTCCAATATTGCCGGAACCACCGTATACAACCTGACCAGCTGGGCCGCCGGACGTATTTCAGAAAATGAACTTACCTATATTGAAATCCATTCCCCTTCCGAATCTTCTGTAACACGGGTTACCCAATGAGTTGTAAAGACTCCATATCCATTCAATTATGAACCTTACCTCAGAAACGGAACCAGGCCTGCCGGAGGATGCTATTGCCGGACTTCAGCAGCAATATGGTAAGAATCAATTTCATTTCAAACCGTCCCATCATTTCACGGACCTCCTGTGGGGTATTATAAAGGAACCTATGTTCCTGTTGCTGATCGGCGCCGGCATTCTGTATTTTATATTGGGACAACGGCAGGAAGGCTTTATGATGCTCACTGCCATGTGTTTTGTAGCTGCCATTTCCATTTATCAGGATCAGAAAAGCGCAAAAGCGCTCCAGGCATTGAAAGAGCTTTCCGAGCCTCTGGTAACCGTGATCCGCAGCCAGAAGGAGCGCAGCATTCCGTCTGAGGAGCTGGTGCCCGGAGATCTTATGCTTTTATCAGAAGGTGAAAAAATACCGGCGGATGCTGTACTACTTCAGTTCAATGATCTTACCGTGAATGAAGGAATCATCACCGGGGAATCGTTTCCCGTAGCCAAGAAGCTGCATGACCTGCTTTACCAGGGCAGCATTCTTAATACCGGTAAGTGCAAAGCGCGCGTCGTTTCCACGGGTAATACCACTTATCTGGGCAAGATCGGAGCTTCTATAATACAGTATCAGGAAATACGAACCGAGCTACAGCTTCATACGGATAAGCTGGTTCGCCAGCTTGCCTTATTCGGGCTGGCCGCTTTTCTTCTCATTTTCCTTCTGAATTATTTACAGCATTCCGGATTGATCAGCAGTCTTCTGGCAGGCCTTACCCTGGCAATGGCCGCTATCCCTGAGGAAATACCTGTGGCATTTTCTTCCTTTATGGCCCTGGGCTCTTACCAGATGGCGCGGAAGGGGATCCTTTCCCGACAACCCCAAACCGTTGAAAGCCTGGGCAACGTAACCACCCTTTGCCTGGACAAGACTGGGACCTTGACCCGGAATATAATGGCCGTCCAGTACCTATACGACCACAGCACACAATTGCTTATTGATACGGAACGGGAAAGCTACGGTCATGCCGAAGTTCTGTATGCCGGTATGCTGGCCAGTGAAATCACGCCCTTCGATGAAATGGAAAAAGCCATCTGGAACTGCTACCAAGCCTCCGGAAGGAGTGATGCGTCTCTGAAAATGATCTATGAATATCCCCTGGAAGGGCAGCCTCCGATGATGACCCATGTATATCAGCAGGATGAACGAATTATTGCAGCTGCCAAAGGAGCCGCTGAACGGATCCTTGCTGTTTGTCAGCTAAAGACAAAAGAAAAGCTGCGCCTTCTGGCACTTGTTAAACAACTTGCCTCACAAGGTTTTCGCGTTATCGGAGTCGCCCTTGCCGAATCCGCCGGCTTACCCTTTCCGAAGACCCAGGATGGTTTCGACTGGCAATTCAGCGGCTTGATAGCGCTTTATGACCCTCCGCGTCCGGAGGCCCTGTCGGTCGTTCAACAATTACAAAAGGCCGGAATACAGGTAAAGCTTTTGACAGGTGATTATCTGGAGACTGCGGAACATATTGCCAACAAGACCGGAGTTCCCCTAACAGAGCGGTCCTATACGGGAAGTGAGATCCTGCAGATGAGCCCTGAGGAAGTACAGCAAGCCGTTCAAACCAGCCATCTTTTCAGCCGCATGTTCCCGGAAGCCAAATTAAAAGTAATTGAAGCCCTGAAAGCAAATCATGAAATTGTTGCCATGACAGGGGATGGGGTGAATGACGGCCCGGCCCTGAAAGCGGCACATATCGGAATTGCTCTGGGCAAAAAAGGAACGGAAATCGCCCGCCAGTCAGCAGACCTTATTATTACGGACGATGATCTCCGTAAAATACCGGAAGCGATACAACAGGGAAGAAAGATCTTCAGCAACCTTAAAAAAGCACTGCGCTATATCATTTCCATTCACATACCCATACTCCTCACGGCTTCCCTTCCGCTGGTGCTTCATTGGAAATACCCCACTCTATTCGAACCGATTCATGTGATCTTCCTGGAACTGATCATGGGTCCGACCTGCTCTATCTTTTTTGAGCGAGAGCCTGCCGAGCCGGGCCTGATGCTGCAACGGCCCCGCCCGCGGATCAAGCAACTGTATACTAAGAAGGAAGTGTATCTAAGTGTGCTACAAGGCATCCTCATCACCGCAGGTGTTCTTACCTTGTATTATTATACACAGAATAATTCTATAACCTATACCAGAACGATCGTTTTTACCACACTCATTTGCAGCAATATCTTTCTCACCTTTACGAACCGGTCCTTTGAGGCTACCATATACGAAACCATGCGTTATAGAAACAACCTGGCGCTTCCGCTGCTGCTCCTTTCAACTGTCTTTCTGACCACTATCCTTACCATAGCTCCACTGCGACAGCTGTTTGCCTTACAGCCAATCAGCATGAGCGATTTCGGTATTTGCCTTCTGACCGCATTCGTCTGCGTCTTTTGGTTCGAAGGCTACAAATATGTAGCGAACAGACCTGGTGATCATACTCATAGAACAGACTGACCGCCGTCTGCCTGCCCTCCCTGTCCTGCTACTAGCTTTGACAGCACATGAAAAAACTGGTAACCCTTCTTTGTCTGTTCTATTGCTTTTCAGCCTTCTCACAAATCACCCCTTCCCTGGTGCGCAAAGCACTATCGGAAGCTACCGGTATATCCTTTCCCCATCTCCATGATCCCAAACCGGTAGAACGATTCTACCAGGAAAATGAGTACCGACCCGTTTGGCTGAATGATACCCGTTCCTTTCTTCAAAAGCAGCTCATAACATTACTCTATTCTGCTCCGGAGTTTGGATTAGACACAAAGGATTACCAGTTGGCCACCCTTCAGGAGCTGACCGGGCTGCACAGGATCAAAGACGCTGCCGACAGTGCCTTTACCGAGCTTATTCTAACCGATGCCCTCTTACATTTTCTGAAGGACCTTCACAGCGGAACGCAACCTCCCCTTCTTGCTTTTGAGGGTTACCGAGCAGCACCAGATCCGCTAAAGGCCGTTACGTATCTCTCCACCGCTTTGGAACATGAATCCCTGGAAGGGTTGGCTGCCGATGCGGAGCCCGAAATGCCTGCCTACCAACAGGCGAAGCGCCTTTTTTCCCTCTTGAGTACCACTTTAAACAGCGCTGACTTTACGGACATCCTCATCCGCTCCGATCTGGTTTCGAATACCAATATCCCCTTACTCACCAGGCTTCAGCAATTCGGCTTCCTGGACAGTACCCATACTGTTTCAGACAAAGCACTTGTGAAAAAAGTGCAACAGGCACAGCTGCTCTTCAATCTGAGGAATGACGGCATTTTAAATCCCAACACCAGAGCAGCCCTCAACGTATCCCTCAGGCAAAGAAGAGAAGAAGTAAAGAGAGCCCTGAACCTATTCCGCTA
>DATAHC010000363.1:0-13129 GCA_036263415.1 Flavisolibacter sp. | reverse complement strand
GAAAAATAGCATGCCCGTTGCCCTTGCATACTTCCCTATCATTCAACCACTGCAGGTAGTCCTGATTAATATCTTCCTTATTTAAAGCACGCAGAATAAGGCGATCACTTTCGAGGAAACGTACCTCTATACTCATATACTTTTTTTTAAAGCACTCTTTAAGTCTTCCCATCGGCTGATAGCCGGTACTACAATAGTTGCCTGGTTTAAAAGATCATATTCCTCTTTCCCGGGAAAGTATCTGATTACCTTCGTTCCAACAGCCATAGCATCCAACAGCACATTTGAATAAAAGCCAATTACAAGGTCTACGGCTTTGAGCAACTCAGGCAGGTTAACAGCTTGCTTTAACAGAATAACCTTGGTTGTTATTGTTTCTGCTAGACGTTCAAATTCCGGCAAGGGTTGTAATGGGTGAAGTTTTATGATTAGTACAGCGTCTTTATCAACGGTTGATACATAAGAGATTAACTCTTCAACTACTTCATATTCAGTAAAGCCTACCTGCTGTTTTCCCAGTCGTAAAGATATAGGATCAGGAGCAAAAAGCAGGTATTTGCTATAGCTGCCTATACCAATAGTATTCAGATATTGCTTACCGGTGAAAGATGATTTCCAGATATTCTTTAGATAATACTGGTAGGGATTGCCACTAATTACCACCTTTTCTGCGGGCAATCCTTCCGCTAGTGCAAGTTTCCGGGCCCCTTCATCAATCACCCAGATGCTATCGGGCAAAAATTCAATTGGCAAGTCGCCAAACCGGAGGCTGAAGTTGATCCAGTGGTCTATGAATGAAATAACGGGTTTTCTAAGCTCCTTGGCCCTTCTGATACAGCGCACTTCGAAGTTATGGGAAGAATCAGGGTGAGACGTTCCTGTAAAAATCATATCCACGTCTAAACTATCCCAATCTGGCACCTCCTGAACCTTGGAAATTATGAAAGAATGTTCAATTGCGCCTTTGTAATCACTATTTGAGAACAAGATCGGCTTTTCATATCCGGCAACATCAATCATTGCAGCTAATGCAATACATGCATTTGCTCCTGCAGGATCACTAAAACAAAAGGCTATCTTACTTTCAAGCGGTAGCTGATTCAGGAACCAGTTCATCAATATGTTTAGCTATTTTTTCAAACGCTCGGACTACATCCTCCATATCAGATTGGCTCATACCAGGTCGCATGTATTCATGAGTTATTAACTCATGAAAATGCATTTGCTCTGCAACCGGACACAACCCTCTGGAATAATCCACCTGGCTTTTGAAATGTTCGTTTTGGAAAGCGAATGCAGCTCTTTTCTGATAAATAGGCTGTAGATACAAAGGTCTAACATAACCGGCTCCTATCAAAGGGGCTGTTTCCCTCAATACAGCTGAAGGAATCTCCGCATTTAATGCCTTTATAAATTCATTTCTGTGAACTCCAAGAATGGCGGCATCATATTTCAATGGCTGCGTATAAAAAGTATGGACCGATGGAAGATTCACCCAGGCAGGAGAACGGAATCCTTTAACCGATCCAAGGGCTTCATGCAAAAATTTCGCATTTTGGATACGCTTATCTAATAGCCCGGGCAATTTTTTCAATTGTTCTATACCGATTGAAGCTTCGATTTCAGTCATTCGGTAATTGTAGCCTATCAGATTGGTTATTTCAGTAATTCCCATGGCCTCAGCTACATTTTCGCCATGATTCCGAATAAGCTGCAACCGTTTAGCCAGGTTTTCGTCATTTGTAATCAGTACCCCCCCTTCACCTGTATGAATATGTTTATGGTAATTCAGGCTGAACACACCAATATCTCCAATAGTCCCTACAAAGTTCCCTTTATATTTTCCCATCGGCGCCTGTGCGCAATCCTCTACTACCTTCAAATGATGTTGTTTTGCAATAGCCATAATCTCATCCATATCGGCTGGATGACCCAGGATATGCACGATCAATATGGCTTTTGTTCTTGAAGTAATCTTGGCCGCAATACTTTTAGGATCCAGACAAAATGTTTCCGGATCAATATCAGCAAATACAGGCACGCCACCATAAACTAATGGCGCAACCGCACTGGCTGACATCGTATAAGGTGAAACAATCACCTCATCACCTGGCTGAATACCAATAGCTCCCATGGCCGCAAACAATCCTGACGTGTTGGAATTAACACTGATTGCGTGCTTACAACCGAAAGCCTCACACCAGTTTTCCTCAAATTCCCTGACTTTTGGACCGCCAAAGAAATCCGGAGTATAACCACCAAGAAATTGGGATAAATTTCCGCTATCCAATACTTTCATTACAGCTGCCTTTTCTTCTACTCCAATGGTATTGTAAGCAGGAAAAAGTTTAGTTCTTACAGGGCTTCCGCCCTTGATTGCTAGTTGAGCCATTTTAATTCTGAACTATTTTTGAACAAATAATTGTGGTCTTTAGAGTATCTGCCAAATTCTTTTCCCAGGCAGGATTGGGAGTTCGATTGAGAGCTTGTTCAACGACATCATTTATCACCTCTTTCATACAGGTATGAATAGTTCCATCTTTTGACCATTTCTCACCTGTCATATAGGATTCATACCTGAAGATTTGACCGCCATTCTCCACACGAATTCGCTGGGAAGGAAAGTAAATGTCAAGTTCTGTAATGGGTTTATAGGTCGCCTTATGATTAACAAATAATACTCTGGCGCATTTTTCAAATCCCAATTCGAAATCTGATAATGCATCGAGCCCTTCTTTTTCAGTACGTATAACGCTTACCCTCGTACAATCTCCCAGAGATCTTTGAAAAAAGTTTATAAAATGAGAGGCATTATGAAAGACACCTTTACTATAATGAACCTGTATAAATTCAGGGTACTCATCCTGCTTTAAAATATTCTCCAATTCCAAAAAAGCCTGATCCCAGTTTCGCAAGTAATTTATTACTAAAGAAACGTTTTTTGACCGGCAAAGTTCAATCGTACCTCTAGCAATTTCTATATCATAAGAAATAGGTTTTTCACACAAAATTGTATGTACGCCGGCGGATACGCACTGTTCTATTTGTTCACAATGATAGCTGTTGGGAGAGCAGATACTTGCAACTTCCGGCCTTTCTTCTGTCAGCATGAGGGACAGATCATTATAGAACCTGGGAATGGACCAGTATTGGGAAAATAATTGCGCAACCCCTGGGCTCGGATCATATACAGCTGTTACGTGCACCTGGCTATTGGATTGATAAGCTTTAATATGGGAATAAAAGTCTTCAGGACGACTGTTTATATCATATCCGCCAGCAATATTTCCGCACCCAAGAATGACTGCTTTTATCATGTCAAACCTTTCGAAGGAATGAATTGGTTGATCTTTACAAGATCCGGATTATTTTTCAGATATCTGATCATATCAATTAGCGTGAATACGCTATCTTTTGAATACAGGGCTTGAAAAACATGTGAGATCAGTTCAAAATCTTCTTTAGTATCTAAGGTTAGTCTCAACTCCGGCCACATTTCTTCAATAGAGCATACAAAATGGTATAGACGGAACTGATCAGGCCTTTTGTATATAGTGGCATAGAGATGTTCGTGATCACTGCTGGATGCTGCTAGTGTTAACGATTGTTCCAATATTTCTCTGGAACTTATCTGAGTATCCATTCCAATTGGAAAAGATCGCACAACGGCATTACCTACGTAATCAAATTGGTTCATCTTATAAAATCGAACCAGGGCATCGATGATCCTAGGGTCGATCAATGGACAGTCACCCGTCAATTGAACAACAATATCTGAACCTGACTGTCTATGTGCATCTACAACCCGTTGAACAACATCCATTTCACTTCCTCTATAAATTCCTACGTTCAGCTTTTTAGCTAGGGCTTCTATTGGATCATCTGCTTGATTAGTTGTAGTGGCAATAACAATTTCATCGATTGTTGATGCATGCCTAACTCTTTCCACCATTAATTCCAGCATAGATTTATTCAGGCAGTTAAGTAGCACCTTACCTGGCAATCGGGTTGAAGTCATCCTGGCTTCTATGCTGGCAACAACTTTCTTCATGATTAAAACATAAACAGTTATAATAAATCATCCAGACGCAAAGGAGTGCCGCGCCTTAACGGTTTATTGACTTTTTTTCCTATCAATGATTCAAAATACCGTGGGTGCAATCCGTCCCCTGGACGGATGATCCGAATATTATGATGATTAAAATTTTCTCCTGCTTCAATATCTGCTGTCACATAAATCGACCTCTTGAAATTTAAACTGTTCCGTTCTGCTTCCTGAATACCATATTGAATAATACCTAACCCTTGCCACGCTCGCTCAGTTTCCTTTACCAGGCTGGCAAACTCATCAGGTTCCAGCGAAAAGGCACTATCTACGCCGCCTTCTGCACGGTCCAGGCAAAAATGTTTTTCTATCACAGTAGCACCTAAAGCAACAGCCGCCACAGAAACTCCTATTCCCATCGTATGATCAGACAGACCTGCGTCACAATGAAACATAGAACTAAGGTGGGGTATAGTGAGAAGATTAGTATTCTCCGGTGTGGAAGGATAGGTGCTGGTACATTTTAAAAGCACGAGATCCTTGCATCCTGCCTGGCGTAATACGTCAACTGATTCAGCTATATCAGCAAGAGAAGAGACACCAGTCGACATAATAATTGGCTTACCGGTTGAAGCCACCTTTCTCAGAAGCGGATGATGATTATTCTCAAACGAAGCGATTTTATAGGCAGGCACTCGCATGGCTTCAAGAAAATCGACTGCAGCTTCATCAAAGGGAGTTGAAAAGCAAATAATTCCCAATTCATTCGCAAGGTCAAAAATAGGCTTATGCCATTCATAGGGTGTATGTGCTTCCTGGTAAAGCTGATATAGATTCCTGCCTTTCCACAGCGATTTCTCATCTTTAATATCAAACAACCCGCCTCGGTGATCAATCGTAATGGAATCTGCAGTATAAGTCTGAAGTTTCAATGCATGGGCACCTGTTCTCGCGGCTGCCTGCACAATCTCCAGTGCCTTATCAAGGCTTTGATTATGGTTACCACTCATTTCAGCAATTATAAACGGCCGATTACCAGAACCTATGTCGAACGAACCTATGCGCATGCTTATTTAATTAATTTAAAACTTTCATATTTATTTTTATATAACACTTGTCTCTCCAATCTGAATCCAGCCTTCAAAAATGCTTGATAGGATGCCCGATTGGATACTTTTACAAAAGCAATTATGGGACTCCTCGCATCTATGTTTCGCAAATAACTGGTAGCAAGATTCAGCATGGGAATTGAATAGCCCTTCCCTCTTTGTTCCCTGTCAATGGAAATTCCAATAATCCATGTTTCACCTTCTTTTTGGAATCGTACCTGTCCGATCAGTTCGTTATGACCATTATAGAACACGAGAAATACGAAATCTTCATGATCAACTCTCTTTTCAAACCATTGAATATGATCCTCCCATGCTATTAAATCCTGATTATAAGAATTCTGGCGGACATCTGGATCGTTAGCCCATTCAAAAAACAAATTCGCATCAGATGATGTAGCTCTTCTAAAGGTCACCATGACTTAACTTTGAAAAAATAGCCCTTATCCGTTCAGATGAACATCCATCGAAAAACCGTCCCTGCTGCAGGGTCTGCTCTTTCATTTGTTGCGGGTCAGTAAGAAATCCGGAAATGGAAGACCGAAGCTGATCTACAAATGTTGCACTGTCATAATTCAGGACCACAGCTAAATTCTCATGTCTTAGAAAACGGGCTAGGTTGGTTTGATTTTCAACCGTCTGAACGGCAATCATACCCATTCGAATACTACAAACTTCATAAGAAATTGTACTCGCCGATACAATGGCAAGCCCGCATTGTTTTAACTTTCCTGCCATCTGTTCAGCGGAAAGATTTCTATCCATTTTGAGTGTTACCGGACCTTCAGATACCAGTTTCTCAATTTCATGGTCATTTGTTCTGTCATTACCTAAAACTATATGCACTTCTTTGAGGAAGTCCAAATTTATAATAGAACGTAACGTTTGTAATGGAAGATTATGGGTGTCAGTTCCACCGAAGGAAACAAATATTTTTGATGGATCGCCCAACGGCCGATTGGCTTTAGCAGCGTCGAGAAAGGGCTTTCTCAAAAAAGCAAAGGAGGTACCCGAGTATAGCCGGCTCCCTGGCTTCTTTCGATAGATGCTATCAATTATGCCCTCTGCATGATTAAAAATGACATCTGCATAAAAGTACCGGTCTCCCATGTCATCAATACATACCAATGGATTTCCATGCTCTTTTATTCTAGCCTGATAAGTTTCATCAAAACCGTATCCGTCTAGTACAAATATGGCTTTGGGGGAAACCCTTTTTAGGAGGTTAGGAAGTTCATCCTCTGGAGAACCAGGCACCTCTACAAATTCATCACAATATCTCAGGATATGCTTAGCCAGTCCTTGCGTATCCCTGTTTCCCAGAAATACACATCGAAATTCGGGAGAAAGCATTTCAGCTAGAGCGAGTAAGCGGTACACATGCCCAAACCCTATAACAGAGGAACCATCTGCTCTTAATAAAACCTCTTGCTTCATTACAGATATTTCCTGAAAACCGGTTTAGCTGGCTCACCGATGAGGTATTTTTCAAAACCCTCGTCAAGCGCTTTAGCATATACTTTCAGTGTTTCATGGAATGCTGCGGCGAAGTAATTCACATCCTCCATTCTGTGGCTGAAGCAGGGCACAAATACCCCCTGAAATAAAACCCCTCTTCTGATCATTTCCTGCATAGCAAGTGTCCTTAATCCGGGAGAAGCATTTCCGGCTGTATCTCTGAATACAAACACAGGCATCCAGTCACAAGGAGCCAGTTCTATGACCTTACTTAATCCTTCCTCTTCAATAATCTGTTGACAAAGCTTATTTAATTGATTTCCTATTTTGTGATTGTGCTCAATCACAGGCTTTGTCTGGTATTCATGGATAGTTGCCAATGCAGCAGTAAGACCATGAGTCTCGCCACCATGAGTAGTTGATATGAGAAATACCTTTTCAGCCCCTTTTTTTCGGATACCTCCTAGCTCCATCACTTCCTTTTTACCAGTCAAGGCACAAAAAGAAAACCCGTTAGCAATGCCTTTTCCCCAGGTAGCCATATCTGGGTTGGCGTTATATTTAGCAATTGATCCTGGCAGTTCTGTCTTGAAACCAGTAATCATCTCATCGGCAATATATAAGGCACCGTTCGCATGGGCCAGTGCAATGGCTTCATTCAGGTAACCATCCGGTATACCCCAATTCTTTTCCGGCTCTGAAATAACACATGCGATCTGCCCTGGATAGGTTTCAAACAATTCCTTTAAGGATTTCAGATCATCTCCTTTATAAGTAACGGATAATTGAGATATTTCATCAGGAACGCCCAAATTGCAGGCAGTCTTACCAATGAACCAGTCATCATAAGAATAAAACGGATGATCACCGGGAAACGCAACCAATTTACGGCCAGTAAAAGCCCGGGCCAATTTAACAGCAGCAGTAGTAACGATCGAACCATTCTTCGCAAATTTGATCATTTGATGCTGGGGAACAAGAGACAAAAAAGCCTCTGCAGTTTCCAGTTCCAGATAGGAAGGCCGCTGAAAATTAACACCATTATCTAATTCCATCCTTACACGATTCACAACTGGTTCATATGCATGCCCAAGGCCGACCGAAGTAAGCCCCATCGAACAGTCGAGATATTGATTCCCATCAACATCCCAAACATATGCTCCTTTGCCATATGCTATCGCGGCCGGAGAAAGCTGTGGAAACTGATCGTCTCCCTTGGAATAAGTATGAGCTCCTCCAGGAATGAGATCATGAATTCTGCTTCTATAAATATCAGATTTGGAAAAATCACGAATATCACGCAGAACTATACGGTCCTTTTCAATCGATTTCATAAGCCCTTCATTTCTTTTTATGTGAGCGTTTTTATTAAAGATTTCGGGATGTTCATCCAGATACTTAGAGTATTCAAGCCAGCCCCTTTGAATGCCCAAAGCTGAGATAAGGTCAGAAATCACTACAAAGTCGGAGGCTTCATCGATAGTTAGCCGGAGCTTAGAATAATCCTTCGGAGAAGAAAAATTCTGCGATTGGAAAAGGCTTTCCCCTTTTGCGGTAGAGTTTCTCCATATATAAGATGTCACATGTTCACGATCGGAGGGAAGTTGCGCTTCTTTCCATGCTTTTTCAAGTGCGCTATATCTAAAAACCTCAACATCCATTCCATCCGGATATCCCGGATTCAGTGTATTCGAACAATAATCAAGTCCAGCATCCAAGCATTGCCCGATAATACTGTCTATAATAGAAGGATCAATGAGAGGACAGTCAGATGTTAAACGAACTACATAATCAGGTTGTTCTCGCTCAGCCGCCTGATAAAAACGGTCAAGAACATCAGTAAGAGATCCCCGATATACCTCACAGCCGCATTCCTGAGCGACTTCTTCAATTCTATCTGATTCCGGTTCAAATGTGGAGGCTACAATAAGTTTATCTATACGCTTCGATTGATTGGCCCTTTCCAAATGAATATGTAAAAGAGATTTGCCCTCAATCTGCAACAGTATTTTACCAGGTAAGCGGGTCGATCCAAAACGTGCCTGAGTGATAGCAATTACTTTCATTTCCAGTTATATGGATATAATAAACCCTCTTCCTTTACAATAATGGCTTCGATTTCACCTATCAAACTGGAATCCAATTGACAATTCAGAGCTTTCATATTTACTTCAAGCTGCGATTCCAAATCAACTCCTATTAAAATATAATCTATTTCATTTCTGGTGGAAACATAAGCAATGGCCATGTCATATAATGACACGCCATACTCTTTCGATAAGTTCTTTAATTTACGCACATAGGGCATCAGGGGATGAAGTGTTACTGGCCAATGATCCTCCTCCTTAAAGAAAAGGCCTTGCAGAAAGACGGATCGCACCTGAAGCGTTTTCCCTTTTTCTTTCGCTCTTTGGATCAGGAAACCCCTCCTTGAAAAATTATCCAGAAGGTTGAAAGGGAATTGTATTACATCAATAGCATCATGTTCCACAGCAATTTCAAATTCTTCATTTGTATAAACTGATACCCCAATCTTCCCAATACGACCTTGCTCTCTTAATAGCTCCAGCGCCTGAATCGATTCCGGATATTGAGTAAAGTCTGTAAATCGGTGATAAAAATATACGTAAACTGCATGCTGCTGAAGCTGCGCCAAAGTTTCTGACAACTGGTCGGGAATCGTTTGCTTTTGACTGACATGAAATTTGGAATTTACATGAAAAGATCTTTCCGATTCTTTCACATATTTTCCGATCAGGAATTGCGCATCACCGTAAGCATCTGCAGAGTCCAGTTGCCTGATTCCATATTCATAGGCTTTATCCAGAATACGGTATACTTTTTCTTTGGCAGGTTTTCCTTCTGCATTATTGATGCCGTAAGGAAGTCCGAATTGAACTGTACCTAAAATGATCCGGCTACTCATCTAATAATGGGTTAAATAGGGCCATGCGCAACAAATCACAATAGTGCCCATCGTATAATCCATGCTTTTTATAAACACCCTCTGTGAAGAATCCCAATTTTTTATAAAGTTGCACAGCTGCTATATTCTCAGCTACCACTCCCAGGCATATTTTTCGAAGGCCTGCTTTCTGAAAGCAATAATTAAGTATTGTTTGGGATGATTCAGCAGCGTAGCCCTTTCCCCATTCTTCTTTATCACCCATCATGATCCCATATTCACCATATCTATGATACAGATTTATCGGATCAATTTTAATATTCCCAATATGCTTATCGGAACTTTTTAAGTGTATGGCCCAAAAATTCAGTGTACGATTCTCTTCAGCTGCCATCAGGTAGGAACGCAGTTGCGTTTCCGTGTAGGGCTCAAAGATTTCAAGATACCGGGTTATATCTGTGTCATTCAGCCATCCGAGGTAGTTAGCATTGCAATAGCTTGTATCTATAGGCTTATAAATTAGCCGATCCGATTCCAGGATAAGATTCAGGCTCATAACGCATTCAAAAATTCCTGAATGGTACGGATTACAAATGATTGCTCATCGTCCGTTAAAGTAGGATACATTGGTAAACTGAGACAATACCTGTAATACTCCTCTGCATTCCCTAAATCCATTTGCTGAATTCCGATTTGCCTGTAATAGGGCAAAGTATGAACGGGTATATAATGTACCTGCGCAAAAATCTGATGTTGTTTCAGGTAATTATATAAACCCAGCCGGTCAGAAACCTCTATTATATAAAGATGGTAGGCATGCCCTTCGGTAAAGCCTGACTGTCCCCTAATCCCCTTTTGTTGCCGGAAGGCATTTTCATATCGTAAAGCCAGTTCCTTTCTTCTTTCCAGTCCCGAATCAGCTCTTTTCAGCTGCGAAAGCCCCAAGGCGGCCTGAAAATCGGTTAACCGGTAATTATACCCCAGTTCTTTCATTTCATAATACCAGCCTCCGTCATTCGCTTCCATTAATTCTGGCTTCTTGGTTATACCGTGTGTTCTTAACAGTAATAGTTTTTCATATATCGCAGGATCATTTGTAGTGATCATTCCTCCTTCGCCACAGGCAATATGCTTTACAGGGTGAAAGGAAAAGATAGCGGCTGAAGTATAATTACAGTTTCCGCAGTTCTGATGATTGCCGGATGAATCTGTAAAATACCCCCCCGGTGCGTGACAGGCATCCTCTAGTAGCCACAGGCCATGCCGATCAGCTAATTCCTTAAAAGCTTCCAGATTAACAGCTCTTCCCGCAAAGTCTACCGGAATAATGCCCGAAAAGAAGCCTTTTGGCTTGCTATTTATAAGTGCTTCGACTTTCTCTAAGTCAAGTAAATAAGTTACAGGGTCAATATCTGCAAAATATACATTGCCTCCGCAATATTTAATACAGTTGGCAGAAGCTGCAAAGGTTATAGGTGTGGTTATAACGTTGGTCCCTTGCTTTACATCAAGGGCCATGGCTGCCAGGTGCAAGGCAGCCGTACCGTTGCTTACTGCTAATGCATATTGCGAACCGATATAACTGGCAAAAGCCTTTTCAAATTCCAGGATTTGAGGTCCTTGTGTAAGAAAATCAGAAAGTAAGGTCTGGGTTACAGCCTGTAGATCTTCTTCAGTAATATGCTGTCTACCGTAGGGTATTGGATTCATATTCATGCTTTATTTCGAATTTTGGATCAACATGTTCCTTAATTAATTTTCTGAGATCACTTATTGATAGCCATTCTGTATTGGTTCCGGAATTATAATTAAAACCTGCAGGAACCTTAACAGCATTGAAATGCTTGATATAATCATCAAGGGGCCAGCCGCTGGATTGTGGTAAGATGACATAATATTTTCCCAGGTCATAAGTCGAAAAAGAATCTGAACTGGTTATCATTTCTTCATGAACCTTCTCTCCAGGTCGAATGCCTACAACTTCCTGACGGCATTCCGGAGCGATGGCTTCCGCTACATCTGTGATCCGGTAAGAAGGTATTTTAGGAACATAAAGTTCTCCGCCCCATGCGGTTTCAAGGGCATGCAATACCATGTCAACGCCTTCATCCAGCGAAATATTGAAACGGGTCATCTCCGGATCTGTAATAGGAATGATACCTTCCTGCTTTTTCTTGAGGAAAAATGGCATTACAGAACCGTTAGAGCCCATAACATTTCCGTAGCGTACTACTGAGAATTGTACATCTTTAGATCCTTTGATGTTATTAGCTGCAATAAATAACTTATCAGAAGTAAGTTTGGTAGCTCCGTATAAATTAATGGGCGCACATGCCTTATCAGTTGAAAGTGCTACGACGCGCTGTACATTAGTTTCAAGAGCCACACGGATCACATTTTCAGCTCCGCCAATATTGGTTTTCACGCATTCGTCTGGATTATACTCTGCAATAGGCACATGTTTCATAGCAGCAGCATGAATGATATAATCGACCTCTAGGCAGGCTCTTTTTAGTCGCTCGAAATCCCTGACATCCCCGATAAAGAACCGCAAGGCGGGGAACTTGGTAGGTGGATATTCCTGAGCCATGACAAATTGCTTCTGCTCATCTCTTGAATAAATGATCAGCTTCTTTATAGCTGGCCATTTCTGGAGCACAATCTTAGTAAAAGCTTTTCCGAAGGAACCTGTTCCCCCCGTTATTAATAGAGTCTTATTGTTGAGGTCAAGTTTCATATTACTGCATTAAAATTTTGATTGTAAAACCTGCTTCAGGTAAATGCCATAGCCGCTTTTTTCAAGCAATCGGGCTTGTTCTAATAATTGTTCATTTGTTATAAAGCCCATGCGGTAAGCTACTTCTTCGATACAGCCAATCTTAGTACCCTGTCTTTTTTCAATTACCCGTACAAATTCACTTGCATCATTCAGTGAGTCGAATGTGCCGGTGTCGAGCCAGGCAGTGCCACGGTCCAAAAGCGTTACCTTCAGCTTACGTCGTCTCAGATATTCCTTATTCACATCAGTAATTTCATATTCACCTCGTGCTGAAGGTTGGAGATTTCTGGCTATGGCTACCACTTCATTATCATAAAAATAAAGTCCGGGAACTGCGAAATTGGATTTTGGATGCTCCGGCTTCTCCTCAATAGATTCCACTATTTTGTTATCGTCAAATGCAACAACTCCATAGCGATGAGGATCAGATACCTCATAGGCAAATACACTCCCACCATCAATTTGTGCTAGGCTTTGGAGCTGTCGGCCCAGACCGGCTCCATAAAATATGTTATCGCCAAGAATCAGGCAGACTTTGTCATTCCCGATAAATGGCGCTCCGATTACAAAAGCTTGTGCAAGACCATTCGGAACATTTTGAATAGCATATTGAAAATGACACCCTATATGAGATCCGTCTCCTAGAAGTCTTTTGAATTGCTCATGATCTTCCGGAGTTGTAATAATCAAAATCTCACGAATACCTGCCATCATAAGTACAGACAGCGGATAATAGATCATAGGCTTGTCATAGATAGGCATCAGTTGCTTTGAAATAGCCTTCGTAATGGGATATAAGCGTGTCCCGCTCCCGCCCGCGAGTATAATGCCTT
>DATAHC010000362.1:0-3193 GCA_036263415.1 Flavisolibacter sp. | reverse complement strand
GAGCGCCAGGATCAGCAACAGGCCGGCCAGGAAGCCGATGGTAATGAAAACGATCTCCACATTATCGATCAGCTCTTTATAGTGTGCGTACTGATAGGCCTTCAGCAGGTAAAAGACCAGGAACGTGATCGGGATCACGCTGTTATTGATGCAGTACTTCAGGAAGGGATATTGCGTGGCCGCCAGGAAATTGAAGTGGCGGCTGAACAGGATAAACGTGGTGACGTTCCAGCACATAATATAAACGCCGATAGACGCTCCCAGAATAGAAGCACCCAGCGAGTTCACGTTGCCGAGGTATTCCGGACCCAGGAACAGCGATTCGGCGCCAAAGCTTTTCATGAAGCTTCCGTTCACCACACTGAACAAAAGCAGCCAGCATACCAGCATCACCTGGTATTTTCTGAAATGCAGGAACAGGAGCTGTACGGGTAGCGAATAAAAAACTCCTCTGGCGTAATCCCAAATAGAATAGGTCGTTTTCAAATCAACTCTAAAGTACTACTAAATCACATGAGGGTCAATGCTGCCCGCGGAATTAGTATTTCCTTTACGATTGAGCAGGAAAAACACCCATACCAGCGATAACAGTAAAAGCATGGCGGTAAACTGGTGCAGCTGCGCATTCCATTCAAAAGCGCCCCATTTCTGGGGGATGCGGTGCGGACTGGTCAACACGGTAACCACTCCCAAAGTTACCTGGACCAGCACCAGGATCAGCGGCAGCCAGCGCACCTTGCGATAAGCGGATGAACCGGTTCCCTGCTGCCTGGCGAAACTCCAGACCACAATAAGAAGCGTGAGCAGGTAGGCCAGGTTCCGGTGAATAAAGTGCACCATCAGCGGGCTGTTTACCAGGGCGGAAGCAAAGCTGTAGCTCCGCTCGCCGAAGTGCTGGTAAGCACCGGGTCCGTAGCTGCCATTGATATCAGGCCAGGTAGGCGCGGCGGGTGCTGCTTTCAGTCCGGCCATGAAGGCGCCGTAGATCAGCTGGATCACCAGGATCACGATCAGGGCGCTGACAAAAGACCGGGAAGCCGGACGGTAAACCCGTTGCTGCGCAGGCGTCAGCAGTTGCAGGGCAAACCAGAAGGTATAGACCAGCAGGCCCAGGGCGGCAATAAAATGTATGGCGAGCCGTATATGGCTTACATACAGGTTCTCATCATTGAGTCCGCTCTTTACCATCAGCCATCCGATTAGTCCCTGCAGGCCACCCAGCAGGAAGAGAATGACCATTGGACGGATCATCTCTTTCGAAAAACGTTTCTCTATGAGGAAGATCAGGAAGGGGATGAGGAACACGATGCCGATGACACGACCCCAGAGACGGTGCATCCATTCCCAGAAATAAATAGATTTGAAATCGCTCAGGGTAAAGTAGAAGTGCAGGTTCTTATACTGTGCGATCTGCTTATACTGCTCGAAAGCCTGCTGCCACTGCTGCTCACTGGTGGGGGGCACGGCACCCAGGATCGGTTTCCATTCGGTGATGGATAATCCTGAGTCGGTAAGGCGGGTAATGCCTCCCAGAATAATCTGTATAATGATCATGAAAACGCCCACCAGCAGCCAGATGGCTATGGGTTTGGATCGGCTTGCCTGTAGTTTGCTCATCGGTGTGCAAAGGTAGAGAGAGATGTCAGATTTCAGATCTCAGATCGCAGATTTGCTGCTGATTTCTGATATATAATCTCGGCTTGTTTAAAAGATCATTTCTCTTTTCTGCATAAGGTTGCTCGTAAAGTCAGTTAAGAGGTAATCAGGTCGGTGGACTGTTGTCGGTGGTCTGTGGACCCTTCTATATTTTTTTAGCAGCCAACCCTTAGAATCTGTTTGCAGTCTTTTATTTTTGAGGAAGTGAATACCGTGTTGCGATCATATTACCAGGAGGAGCTGCTGGAAGCCGGCTGTGATGAGGCCGGAAGAGGATGCCTTGCCGGGCCGGTATTTGCTGCGGCGGTGATCCTGCCGAAGGATTTTTATCATCCGCTGCTGAACGATTCCAAACAGGTGCTGGAAGAAGAGCGGTACGCGTTGCGACCGGTAATCGAGCAACAGGCACTGGCCTATGCGGTCGCCAATCTTTGCAATAAACAGATCGATAAGATCAATATTTACAAGGCTTCCTTTAAAAGTATGCACCTGGCGGTGAAGCAGCTGAAGCTGCAGCCGCAGCTGTTACTGATCGACGGAAACCGCTTTATCCCATATCGTAAGATCCCTCATAAATGCGTGGTGCAGGGCGATGCCACGTATGCCTCTATTGCGGCGGCGAGCATCCTGGCCAAGACCTACCGCGATGATTACATGAAAGAACTGCATCAGAAATTTCCGCAATATAACTGGGCGCAGAATAAAGGCTATGCCACCAAACAGCACCAGGCGGCGCTGGACCAGTACGGACCCTGTAAATACCACCGCAAATCCTTCCGTCTTGATTACAGTCAGCCAGATTTATTTGAGCAGCCGACGACCTGATTAAACCTATGCAGCGTTTTACCGTCCTATAGTTGTCTTTTTCTTGTGCTGCACCCGGTTGCTGCCGGGTTTTACACAGTTCTGCCGTAAAAGAATGGTTGAAGGTTAACAGACATCCCGGTTCACGCCGGGATTGTCATTTTATAGCATGCAGATCTTTCGCTCCCGAATCCTCTGCCTTTACTAAACTTCAGCGTTCAATATTCCTAATTCCCTGTTCGATATTCCTCATTCCCACTCGCCCAGTCCTTCCCGGATCACTTCTCCTTCACCTGAACTGAAATCGATAACGGTGGAAGGGATCATGCCTCCGATGCCGCCATCGATCACTACGTCGACCTGCTTTTCAAAACGGTCGTGGATAATTTCCGGGTCGGTGTAGTCTTCCACATATTCGCCGGGCAGGGTGGCACTGAGAATCGGATTACCCAGCTCCTTCACAATGCAACGGGCAATGGTATTGTCCGGCACGCGGATGCCCACCGTGTCTTTTTTCGTTTTCAGTATTTTGGGCACCTGCCGGCTGGCCTCCAGGATGAAAGTATAGGGTCCGGGCAGATGCTGTTTCAGTGTCCGGTATACGGAGGTGGTCAATTGTTTGGCATAATGACTCAGGTCACTCAGGTCGTAACAGACAAAAGACAGATTGGCCTTCTCCGGCTGCACGCCTTTGATCTGGCAGATGCGTTCTACCGCCTTATGCTGCGAAATA
>DATAHC010000361.1:0-7791 GCA_036263415.1 Flavisolibacter sp. | reverse complement strand
AACCACACGTTCCCGATATCGGTAAATAAGGCCCCATTGAGAATGATCCCATTCCAGTCGATCAGCTTGAACCGGTATTCGGCATTGGCCTCAAGCCGCATATCGCCGAAGCGGTCCGGTGCATCGGTCCGTGCGAAAGATTTAATGGTAGACCCGGGGCCTAAGCGCCGTACACCCCAGGCACGCATGCTGTTCGGACCACCAGCATAATACTGGCGGAAAAAGGGCAGAAAGAAATTGGCGGAATCCAGGTTGTTTCGCGGCAAGCCGTAACCGATGCCCCCGAAAATACGCCAGGCAAAAGCATTGGAGCGGTTGCCTACTTTACGGGTCTGCCGGAATTCCGCATCCAGCTTCAGGAAACGGTACAGGTTGGAATCGAGGAAATCGGACTTGACCAGGCTGGCTACGATACCGGAGGTCTCAAAGCTGAGCGTGGTAAGGTTGGTCACATTTTTCTTTCCGCCGGCCACGCGAAGGTTCACCAGGGTAGAGAGGATCAACCCGTCATTAAAAATATATTTATAGGAGGCGTTCTTACGGATGATCGCTTCCAGCGAGTCTTTCCGCAGCAGGGCGTTGTATTCGATATTGGGAAAGCGAATGCCCAGCAGCTTATTCTTCCAGCTGGCCTCGTAACCCCAGGAGGTATTGAAGGATTTTACGGTATAGTAATCCTTGCGGTCTGTATACGCGGCACTCAGACCGAATACCGTACGCACATTCTCCTTATGGCGGAACAGCGGCAGGTCGCGCGGTACCTTACGCGGAAACTGTATGGTATGGCTCAGCGAAAACTGCTGCGTTTGAATAGGGTTCGTACCTGATATGGAATTCAACTCCGTCCCATAGCGGAAATTGGTAATGGCGAGGTTGGCGGCCTTGGCAAAATTCCGGTTCTGCAGCCCCAGGGTTATGCCCAGACCTAGCAAGTTGCCTTCTGGTGCCAGCGGACTTTGGTTACGGCTGCCTTCCAGGTTCGCATTGAATAAATACTTGCGGGCTGGGGTCAGCTTGATCTCGAAATCAACCGTGTCCTGACCGATGCGGGGAAAGGGACTGATGGTCACCAGTCGCCAGGCGCTTAGCGAATTGAACTTGTTTTGTGTCTTCAGAAAATTACTTTGGCGGTACAGGTCACCGGGTTTCAGGTAGATATTATCCACCAGCTTTTTAGGCTTGAACAAATTCTGGTACGAGACGAAAGGGTATCCTTTTACCGTATCGAAGGTGGGAAAATAAAGCGCCGTGTCGGCATTCAGGTCCGGATAAACCTTCACGTCACCAACATAATAGCGGATCAGGTGCGAGGTGTCGGAAGAGGACCGGAGCCGGATCTCTATATCGGTAGTAGGGTTCAGCCGTCGGCGCCGCAGTTCTTCCAGCTGGGCCGCCTGCTCGATCGGGTCCAGGGTTGGACGGATCAGCGCCAGTCCGATCGTATCCCATACCACCAGTAATTCTTCACTCGAAAACCGTAAAAAGCCATTATCGCGGTATACATCGGCAAGGCGGTTGATCTCATTCGAAAGCAGTGGCTTCGAAAACGGATCTCCTTTCTTGATCTGGGCCTCCTTTATTGTTTCATTGGTCAGTTTTTGAAGCGTATCGCGTTCGGCCAGTTTTCCTCTGGCCGTATCCAGCGAATCGGGCAGCATGTTATAGCGCAGGGAATCGACCTTGAACAGCCGGGCCGATACCACATTGAACGTAACGGTCGTGCGCAATTCATCCGGGCTCACCGTATCGATCTTCGGTATATAATTGATGGAGTCACGGTAATAACCCAGCGAATTCAAAAGGGCTCCCATAAAAACGACGGACTTGTCGGCATTGCTCGTGTCATAGGCCGGTGGGTTATTGAGGCTTTGCAGGAACAACAGCTTGGTTACTTTCCGTGGCCGCATACTGTCATGCAATTGCTGGTAGAGCTGGTCGGTCAGCTGCTTTCTTTCTTCTGTACTAAATTTACCCTGGAGATTAACAGTGGTATTATAGACAAAAGGTCTTCCGGAAGGATAATTTTTAACGGTAGTACAGGAAAAAAGAAACGAAAAAAGAGCGGCGATAAGCAGTACGGTCAGGATTCGTATGGTAGAAGGAGCCGCTGATGTAAACATATTATTGAAGCCGATCTATGCTGAGTAAAAAAGAAATCAAAGATATTCAAACTTTGTCCCTGAAAAAAAACAGGGATGAAACAAACCTGTTCCTCGCAGAAGGACCTAAAATAGTGACAGAGCTGCTTCAGGAACCGCTGCAGCAGGTGGAGGTTATTTATGCCACGGCTACATGGCTCGCGCAGCATCAGAACGTTTCCCCTAAGGTGAAAATTGTGGAGATTTCGGAGATCGAGCTGGAGAAGCTGTCGCAGCTCAGTACACCCAACCAGGTAGTGGGTGTATTCCGTCAGCCCCCGATACGGGAGCCGGAGGACAGTTCTTTCACGCTTTACCTGGATACCATTCAGGATCCGGGAAATCTCGGTACCCTCATCCGGATCGCCGATTGGTTCGGCATTGGCGCTATCGTATGCAGTGAAGGCTGTGCCGATCGCTTCGCTTCTAAAGTAGTGCAGTCCTCTATGGCCAGTATTGCCCGGGTAAATGTTTATTATGATAAAAGCGGTACCTGGCTGGATCAGCGGCAGCAGGATACTCCACTGATCGCGGCTTCCCTGCAGGGCGTTTCACTGTATGACCAGCCGAAAATGAATAAAGGAATTCTGCTCATCGGAAATGAATCTCGGGGATTAAAGCCCGAATTGCTCCAAAAGGCTACGCTGAAGCTCACCATTCCCCGTAAGGGACAGGCTGAATCACTGAATGCCGCTGTGGCTACAGGCATCTTTCTTTCTCATTTATTGCCTTAGCGGAAATGGATGGCCTTGATGGGTTGGATGCGCCTGACAATCAGGGAAGGAATAAACAGTACCAGGAAGGAAACCAGCAGCGTGCCCCCGGCTACGGCAAAAACCTGCCACCATAAGATCTTCACGGAAGCCCGGTCCATATAGTACGCGTCTTCCGGAAGACGCACAAATCCGGTTGTCTGTTGCAGCCAGAGGATGCCCAGTCCCAGCAGGGCGCCCCCGGCAATGCCGATCAGGGTAATGATCACGGAATGATGGAGAAAGATTTTCTGGACGGTCCAGTTGCTCGCCCCGAGCGCCTTCAGGATACCGATCATGCGCAGGCGTTCCAGTACCAGTATAATGAGGCAGGTGATCAGGTTGATCACAGCGATGATGATCATGATGGAGATCAGTACCGTACTGTTGGTGCTGATCACTTCCAGCCAGTCAAAGATATTCGGATAGAGCTGTCGTACCGTATTGGTAGACCATTCATTTGGAAAGCCGCCGAAATTATAGATCGTATCACTCACGGCGTCCATCTGGTGATAATCTTTCAGGAACACCTCATAGCCCCCGATACTGTTCTCATCCCAACCGTTCAGGCGCTGGATCAGTTTGATATCGCCGATGGCAAAGGTTTTATCATATTCTTCAATGCTCGTTTTGTAAATGCCTACGATGGTCAGCCGGTCCGGACGTATGCTGCCATCGGCCCGAAAGAAATAGATCAGGATTCGATCGTTCAGTTTCAGGTTCAGTTGCCTGGCTGTGTAGGTAGACACCACGATCTCCCTTGCATAGCTGCTGTCATTGAAATGAATCCATCGCCCCTCTTTCAGAAAGGAGGAAAGATGCCTGAAATCGTAGGTGGAATCCAGCCCTTTCATCAGTACGCCTTCGATCTCGCCTTCCTTCTTTACAATGGCGTATTTGGTGGCAAAGGGATGGACGGATTGTACCTGGGGCAACCGGCGCACTTCCTGAACAATGCTGTTATTGGCCGGTACGGGCTCTTCCTCGGCAATGGAGGATTTAGCGATCTGGCGCGAGCCGATGCGGATGTGGCCCCAGAAGCTGAAGACCTTTTCGCTGATGGTTTCCTGGAAACCATTGACAAAGGAAAGCGTTACGATCATTACCGCCACACTGATCACCGTCGCCGCTATGGAAAGGCGGATAATGAAGCGTGAGAACGATTTTTGCTGGTTGAAAGCAATGCGGGTGGCAATGAAATTCGATACGTTCACAATAAATGGTCAGGTTCCCGGCGTTTTGAACAAACCTTTTGCTGGTCTGGCGCGTCTGTTACCTGGGTTCAAAAATAGAACCTCGTTGCTAAAAACCTTATTTTTAAAATCAATGAAAGGAATTATAACAGTTTTGATGATGGTCCTGTTGCTTTCCGATCGGGCGGAGGCCCAATCAGGAGAGCCCCTTATTGGTTCGGCTAAATTGTATAAGGTAGGGGATCAGGCTTCCTTTCCCATGATCGCCCTGAACAGTACCGATCAGCTGCAGCTGGATTTTGACGATCTCAATCCGACCATCCGGAACTATTATTATACGTTTCAGCTATGCGATGTGGACTGGACACCCAGCATCCTCAAGTCATTCGAATATATCAAGGGCTTTCAGAATGCCCGGATTACTACCTATCGCAATTCCTCACTGGCGGTGGTGCACTATGTACATTATCAGGCTACATTGCCGGACCGCAATTGCTATCCCTCCAAATCCGGGAACTACCTGCTCAAAGTATTCCTGAATAACGACACCAGTCAGGTCGTGTTTACCAAACGGATGGTGGTCGTAAACAGCCAGTCTGCCGTGGCAGCCCAGGTGCAGCAGCCGTTCAACGCCCAGTATTTCAAAAGCTACCAGAAATTATCCATTGGCATTCAAACGGACAGCCGCCTGCAGCTGTTCAGTCCCAGCGACCTGAAAGTGGTGGTGTTGCAGAATAATAACTGGCAGACCTCACTCTTTATCGACCGGCCTACGATCAACCGGGCCAACTATTACGAGTACAACGATGAAGCGGTTACGTCCATGCCGGCCATGCGGGAGTTCCGGTGGCTGGATATGCGCAGCCTGCGGCTGATGAGTGACCGCATGCAAAGCATCCGCAACCGGGAAGACTCGGTGAATGTGTATGTGAAGCCGGAATCGTCCCGTAACGGCCAGGCCTATGTGTACTACCGCGATCTCGATGGCAGCTATACCATCGAATCGCTGGAGAATGTCAACCCTTTCTGGCAGGGTGATTATGCCTATGTGCATTTCAGCTATTTCCCTCCCGGCAACCAGCCCATAGGAGGCAGGGATGTTTACCTTTTTGGTGAAATGACCAATTATGCCTCCGATACCAGCGGCCGCATGGTCTTCAATCCGGAACGGGGGGCTTACGAAAGAACCTTGTTACTGAAGCAGGGCTATTACAATTATGCCTATGTCACCAAGGCACCGGATGGCAGGGGCTATCCCGATTTCAGTCAGACCGAAGGAGACTACTGGGGTACGGAAAATAATTATACGGTCCTGGTGTACTACCGTCCGTTCGGCGCTCGTTCCGATGAAGTGATCGGGTATGCGATCCTCAATTCCGCTTTCAACCGCGCAGGGTTTTAGGAGAATAAGCCGATTTTTAATCTGCCGATGTGCTGATGAAACAGCCGGGAGAGCTGTCAGTCGTCAGACTTCAGACGTCAGTTTTTGGTGTGCTTCTTTACCACAGAGACACGAAGGCACAGAGGAAAACTAAGAGTAGCTACTAACTATCGAAATGATTGACTGTGCCACAGTACAGACCGTCATTGCGAGGGCACCGAAGCAATCTCGCTTGGAAGCACGGACTATCATAATGACTGACCGCACCACTCGCTGACCGTCATTGCGAGGACGAAGGACGAAGCAATCCCCTGCACCTCCAGACTGTCTCTACGCAAAACCAAATCAGGAAAAATCTCTTCCTAAAACTTTTAGCAAACTAAACAGACGCTCAGCCTTCAACTGTCAACCACTGGATAGATAAGCAAGAATTATAGACCTCTTACAGCTTCTCCCACCGCCTTTCCACCCCACAATACATATCAACTAGTGTTCATTCAAGTCTACTTCAGGAAAATCCAATGGCTAATCCCACCCTAAGGCATGGGAGTTCCCTACCTCCTTCTTGGAGGGTCAGGATCAGCTTAATAGAGATCTAATGGAAGTCTTATGGAAGTAAGATGAAAGAAGGGGGGCGGAAGCAACCTTTACCCGTAGTTACTGCGTTGTTACCCTGTTGTTTCCCTGTAATTTCTGGGTTCAATCCAGAAGGGAAAGTAGAAGTAGAAAATGATATGGTAAAACGCTGTAATAACATACCTATAAAGATACGAAATGGAGAGGCCCTTTCCTAGTAGAAAGTGAGGTAGAAGGAAGGAATAAGTAGTAGATAAAAGACACCCTGGAAGTGCAGGGGATTGCTTCGCTATCGCTCGCAATGACGGCCTGAACTAAGGCACTAACTTGTATTACTTTAGGTTGTTTTGAAGTCTTTATGCAAACTGGTTACGCAAAAGCCGAAGTCTGAAGTCCGAAGTCCGACATCTGAAAACTATCAATTAAATCATTCCTTTACATTTCAATTGGTGCCAGGCATGTAATTTTATTGACAAACCAACGCTATGAGGTTCTTACTGATAGGGATAAGCATATTCGCTTCAATAGTTTCTGAAGGCCAGAAATCAGATTTGAGCTGGTATAAAATGCTGCAGGGAAAGATCGATAAGTACCCTGTAACCATGCATCTGCATAAAGCAGGACCTTCCTATACCGGTTATTATTACTACGATAACCAGCAGCAGCCGATCTATTTTTCGGGCGATGACACGACGGAAAAAGGAACGGTTCGTTTATATGCTTATTCCAGTGATGTAAATAACGAGCAATTTTCCTTTACGGTAGCGGATAAAACCGCCAGCGGTACGTGGCGGAAATCAGATTCCTCCCGCCAGCTGACCTTTACGGCTTCAGAGGCCAGTCTGCCACTCAGCTTTCAATATATCTACTCGGAGGGCGAGACGAAGCTGCTACCTAAAGCAAAAGAATCTCCGGTTGCCACTTATGAAGGCAGTGCCGTTTGGCCGGTAGAGAAGAATGCGACAGCTGATTTTGTGAGACGGGAGATCAGGAAATCCTTTGCCGAAAAAGATCCGGGTGGCGAGATTGGAGGCCTGTTACTAAAGAACAAGAAAAAGTTTTTTGAAGACTACCGGGCGGATAATGGTGACCTGAAGGAAGCCGATCTGGAGGAGGGTGGCATTTCCTATAACTATGATCTGAGTGAACGGCTACAGATCGCTTTCCAATCGCCAAAGCTCGTTTGCCTGGCCTTTACCACCTATTCTTTTACGGGTGGTGCACATGGTAATTATGGGACTACGTATACATCGCTGGACCTTACAAGGAACAAAGCCCTTGAGGTAAAGGATGTGCTGAATGCCCAGGGATTGAAAGCCCTGCAGCGGTTGCTGGAAAGGAATTTCAGGAGACAGTTCAATTTGAAGGATACGGACCCGCTTTCAGAAGGGGGCCTGTTTGAAGATCACATCAAGCCGAATAATAATTTCTATGTCACCTCGAAGGGGATCGGGTTCAGTTATGTGCCTTATGAGATCGGACCCTATGCCATGGGAGAGGTGAATATCTATATACCGCTGAAAGACGTTCAGGCGTATCTGCTTCCTGCTTTTAAAAGCCTGATCCAGTGAACGCTAGGGTAGGCGGGTGAACTTGTCTTTGATCTCGCCCTCGCGCACGGTGTAGGCCAGTTCCAGGCTGGTAGCCGATAGTGCGGCGATAGAAACGGAGTAGGGTGTGGTATGGCAATCTGAATTCAGCGTGACGGTATTTCCATTGATCTGGTAGGTTCCTTTGCATATAGATGGGGT
>DATAHC010000360.1:0-1976 GCA_036263415.1 Flavisolibacter sp. | reverse complement strand
CTATGCCGACTACTGGGAACAGAATAAGAACCATACCCTGATCAATCGTGCCTACTGTATCGATAATCCTAAAAAATATAAAGGCTATGGTCCGGATGCCTGGGGACTGACCGCCAGCGATAGCTGGGTAGGCTATGCTGCGCATTCACCCTCGGAAGACCTGGGTGTGATCTCACCAACGGCTGCCCTATCGGCTTTTCCTTATACGCCCGAGTATTCCATGCAGGCCCTGAAACATTTCTATAACGACCTGGGTGATAAGATCTGGGGTGACTATGGATTTACTGATGGCTACAGCGAATCGAAGAACTGGTACGCCTCTTCTTACCTCGCCATCGACCAGGGCCCTATCGTGGTGATGATGGAGAATTACCGCACAGGGCTGCTCTGGAAATTATTCATGAGTTGTCCGGAAATACAAAAGGGATTGCAGAAACTGGACTTTACCAGTCCCTGGATGAAAACCACTACCAAATAAAACAGCACAACTTGAAAACAAACTGGCTGCTTCTTCTCTGCTTCCTTAGTTTCCTCGCAAAAGCGCAGGAACCGCTGTATAACTATTCGTTTTTTACGAATAGCCGTATGTCCGGCAATTATTTTTACAGCCAGACCCGGGTAACGGCACCTTCGGCAGTACGGAACATCGCTTCAAGATTGCCCGTCAGCGATTCCAATGCACACACGCCCGGCTACGCGCTGGTGCTGGATTTTGTAAATGCGGCGAAAGGCAGCTGGCAGGTGTTTGTGGTGAAGCCGGAAATCCGGGGTCAGGATCATTTCTGCAAGCCGGAAGTAGTATCGGTATGGGTGTATCAGGAGGAAGCAGTAAAGCCTGCCGAACTGCCCTATGTGCAGCTGATGCGGCGCGACAGCAGCTTCTCTGAAAAAGTAGCCTTATCCACCAGGAAGACCGGGGTTTGGGAACAGGTGCTGATCCCGGTGAAAGCCTTTGGCATCGATCTTGAAAAGGGCCCCTCCGCGGTATCGGCCATAGTCTTCTCACAAAAAGGTTCCGATAACCAGCGGCATCTGCTGCTGCTGGACGATATTGAATTTACGACAATGGGCGCTGCAGGTAGCATTTCTATCCGGCCGGTACTGGGAAGCGCCCGCGGATATGAGCGGCATGTGGACCTGCAGTGGACGGCCGTGACCGATACCGCGGTACGGTATATAAAGATCTACCGCTCTACCGATAACCGCATCTTTCATCCGGCAGGCATTCAATCCGTCTGGATAAACCGGTATGCCGATTATACGGGGGAAACCGATAAGACCTACCACTACAGGATCGCCTTCCTGGATAAAAATTACAAAGAGACGAGTCCCTCACCGGCACTGGCGGCCACAACCCGGCCTCTATCCGATTCCGCCCTGATGACCATGGTGCAGGAAGCGCAATTCCGCTATTACTGGGAAGGAGCGGAGGCTGCAAGCGGACTGGCGAAGGAAAATATTCAGGGGCGTCATTCCATGGTGGCCAGCGGCGCTTCGGGCTTTGGCATCATGGCCCTGCTGGTAGGCGCCGAAAGAGGTTTCATTACCCGTCAGCAATTGACTGAACGCTTTATCCGGATCACCGGCTTTCTCCAAAAGGCAGCGACCTTTCATGGTGCCTTTCCGCATTTCATAGACGGACCTACCGGTAAGGTGGAACCGTTTTTCGGAAAGCGCGATAACGGAGGCGACCTGGTGGAGACCTCTTTTCTTGTACAGGGCCTGCTGGCGGCAAGAGCCTATTTTAACAGGGACACGGAAGAAGAGAAGCAGATACGGAACGCCATTACCTCTATCTGGGAAAAGATCGAATGGGATTGGTACCGCCAGTATCCGGACAGTAAGTTCCTGTACTGGCACTGGTCGCCGGACCAGGGATGGGTCATCAATCATAATCTCATCGGGTGGAACGAGACCATGGTTACGTACCTGCTGGCCATCGCTTCTCCTACTCATTCTATACCGGCCAGTATGTA
>DATAHC010000359.1:0-13376 GCA_036263415.1 Flavisolibacter sp. | reverse complement strand
AAGTGAATTTCAATAAAAGCAAGGCGGCCAAGCTACTGAACATTGACAGGAAGACACTTTATAATAAGATGAAGCAATACCAGGAATTCAACAATCAGTAAGCTACCCTATGTCATCACGAACATTAGTCAGCAGAAAGGGACTTTCCGCAACCGTTAAGCAGGAGCCTGCCAGTGACAATACAGTTTCCCTATATGAGATTGTAAGGGAGGCTATTCAACAGGCACAAAGTAACCGTAAGGATCTTATGCTGGTTTTCCGGTGTGAGGCCCTGCCGTCTATATCTTGTAATGCTATGCTGATAAAGGACCTGCTCCATAGATTGATTGATCTTATACTGGCTGAAGGCCAGGCGGATAGCCGGCTGTTCCTTTATATCAACAGTATCGGGGGCGCAGACCAGGAACCGCTAACGCTGGAATTTCATACTAATATTAAAGCCGGTCCGGAATGGTGTGAACACAACGGGCCGGCCATTCAAACCTGTTTACAACTCGCTTCTGATCTTGAGGCAGGGTTGCTAGTTAACGAAATAAAAAATACCGGGTGTATCTTTTCGCTTTCATTTCCGGTAAAATAGAGTAGAGCATGTCGATGAAATCTCCGAATGTCCGCATACTGATCATTGATGATGATGAAGATGACTTTTTTATCACTTCCGAATACATGCGCCAAATCCAGGAATACCAGCTTCATATCGATTGGTGTTACAAGTACAGCGATGCGGTAAAGAACCTGCAGGAAAGCAATTACGATATGTATTTTGTGGACTACCGGCTGGGCGCGCGTACCGGACTGGACTTCCTGAAGGAAGCCGTAAAACTGGGGCGGGAAGAACCGATCGTCCTACTGACCGGTAAGGGCAATAAGGATGTTGATATCGAAGCCATGCAGATGGGCGCCACAGACTACCTGATCAAGACCGAGCTCACGACCGATAAGCTGGAGCGCTGCATCCGTTATTCCTTGGAGCGTACGGCCTATCTGAAAGCCCTGCGCGCCAATGAGAAAAAATACCGCAGCATTTTTGAGCTATCCAAGGACGCTGTATTTATAGCTGACCAGGAATTACGCTTCATTGATATGAATGGGGCCACCTCTGCTTTGCTGGGCTATGAGAAAGAAGAATTGAAGAACAAGCGCATGTATGACCTGATTGCAGATGAAATAGACAAGGGATTGCTGCAGAAGATCGTTGCTGATGAAGGTGAGGCAAACGATATGGAACTGGAAGTGGAGACCAAGAATGGCGAACGCAAGACCTGTATCTTTTCCGTTACCGCAACTGTAGATAATGACGGTGCCTATTATCAAGGCCTGTTGCACGATATCACCAATCTTCGGCGGGCGGAAAAGGCCAACCTGATGATCGAAAAGCTGGGAGCAACCGGAAGGCTGGTACGCACCCTGGCGCACGAGGTGCGTAACCCCCTTAACAATATTAATATGTCGGTAGAGCAATTATTGCAAAGTGCCGATGAAGGAGACGAGACCCAACTATTTTTGGATATCGTACAGCGTAACAGCAAACGTATCGGTGATATCATTACCGAGCTTCTGGACACATCCCGGCCAACCGATCTCGTATTTGACCGGTGCTCACTACAGGCAATCATGGATGAAAGCGTTGCCGAGGCCATTGACCGCATTACCCTTCAGCATGTGAATATGCAGATCCGGTATTCAGATGAGCCTTGCTATATACTTGCCAATAAGGAAAAGCTGAAGATTGCCTTTCTCAATATCATTATCAATGCTGTTGAAGCAGTGCCCGCCGGTACGGGAGAACTCAGTATTACCATTGACGGCATGCGGGATGCCCATGTAGTTACCATCAAGGATAATGGCTGTGGCATACCAGAGGAAAATATCTCCCGCTTGTTTGAACCCTACTTCACCTCAAAAAGAAATGGTATGGGACTGGGTCTGGCCGCGACACTGAACATACTCCAATCCCATAAGGCCAATATTGATGTGACTTCCGTAGTAAAACAGGGTACGACCTTTACTATCACTTTTCCTGCGAGCCAGGCGTAAGATCCAGCTTTCCTTTTTCCGTCTCCTTATATTTTTCACCCTTGGTGATGGAAGCGATCATATGCACCAGGGTGCCCATTTTGCTGGTAGTATGATTCCAGAACCAGGCTGTTTCGGTGGCTACTTTTACCAGGCAGACCTTTGGATCATCCAGTCCTTCCGGAAACCAGCTTTTCATGTCCGGCTTCCAGAGCTCTTCCATCTTCTTGCGATCGATGATGAGGCTGCAGGTGCCCTTTACACTGAGATAGATATTTTTGACGGGATGTGAATAGATCAGGTTCACGATATTGTCTCTAGACACCTCCTGAACTTTTTCGGAGAATTCATTGGTAAAGAACCATACATTGCCCTCATCATCCACGGTGGCGGTAGACATAGGGCGGCTGACGACATTATGTTCCTGATTTACCGTAGTGAACATGCAGATATTGACATCGTTTACCAGTGATTTGAATTTAGAAATGGCTTCATGATCCTGTAAGCGGGTTGATACTGTCTCCATATATGTGGTGGTTGTTTACATTCTAACGGTCTTGCTCATGGCATAATACAGCATGCCTCCAATAGGAGGAATGATGATCACCAGGATCACCCAAATGATCCTGTTTTCCGAAGCAGAGCGGACCCGGTAGTCCTTCAGTACATCCGTAATTGCCCAGATCCAGTGTATGGCTCCCAGTACTATTCCCGCTCCGATCACATAATCGCCACCCTCATAAGCGTTCGCTCTCAAAACAATACCGATCAGGAAAATGACAAAGCTGATAAGTCCTAAAATAAAGTTGGGATGCCTCGTATTTTTCATATACACCTGTTTAATTCATCTGTACTCTCTGAAATCTACCTGCAACCAGATATAAAAATTCTATGCCATTTGAAGGAGACGTTGAGCCAGGTAAGCACGCTTTATATCAAAGCGTTAAACGGGAAGGAGGAATTTCGCGCGCTTCGCTTTTAATAATGAACACAGCTGTTTGCTTTGGACGGATACCTTCACCCGCGTAAAGTGCATAGACCTTAGTGAATTCGGCTCCGAAGTAGAGGATCAGCGAAGAATAATAGACCCAGGTCAGCAAAATTACAATAGAAGCGGCCGTACCGTAGGTGACCCCCAGGCTGGAATGATTGAGATAGAGCTCGATCAGGAACTTACCCAGGAGGAACAATGCTGCCGTTAGAGATGAACCGATAAGCGCATCTTTCCAGGAAATGATGGCATCGGGCAGTACTTTGAAAATGACGGCGAACAAGCCTGTAATGGTAACCAGAAAGATGATGGTATTGAGCGTGTGGATCGAAGAGACCGTGTAATCCGGGAAATAATGGATCAGCCGGGCGCTTAAAATATTCAGTAAGGTATTCAGGATAAGAGAAGCCAGCAGCAGAAAGCCCAATCCGATCACGAGCGAAAAGGAGATCAGGCGGTTGATCAGGTATTTCAGCCAGCTTTTCTTTGGCTTGGCTTTCACCGACCAGATAAAGTTGATGGAACCCTGTACTTCCGTAAACACACCCGTAGCACCGATAATGAGCACAACTGCACCGATTATAGCACCAGCGGTAGTTGCGTGGGAGTGCTGGATATTATTGATGATGTCCTGTATCTGCAGGGCCGTGTCATTGCCAACCAGTTCATTAAGCTGTTCGTAAATCCGGCCCCGTGCGGCATCACGCCCGAAGAAGATGCCGGCGAGTGAGATGACAATGATCAATAGCGGACCAAGGGCAAACAAGGTATAATAACTGAGTGAAGCGCTTAGCTTAAAAGCGTTGTCTTCCGAAAATGCACGACCGGCATCGGCCAGCAATTTCAACATCATCCTTACTCTTTTCAATGGTGTCATTTGCGAATGCTGCGGAAAGATAGTAAAGTAAGAAATAAATAAAGGGCGATTCCGATTCCTGTAGCGTTTTATACACAGAGGAAACCCTGATTTCCTTTACTTCCACAACAGGAAACCGTACTGACTAACCTATACCAGTGGCAATGTTTTTTTATACTTTTCAATAGAAACTTTAAAAAAATTACCATGCGCAGTTTACTTTATTTAATAGCAGTGATCATGATCGTTGGATGGCTTTTAGGTGTTTTTGCCTGGGGTGCCACCGGATTGATTCACATCCTGATCATTCTGGCTATCATTTCCCTACTACTGGGTATTATCAGAAGAGCTTAATCGTTTCAACTTTCTCATATACACGGTCCATTCTATCAGCAAGGCTACAGTATCTACTGTGGCCCTTTTTGTTCCCGGCAGACAATAAAAAAAGCCTGTTTTTGTAAACAGGCTTTCAAGGTCTTTGTGTTTTATCAGGCAGCCAGCTGCCCTATAGAGCGGGAGCATTCACGGCAGATGCGTGCACATTCCTTAAAACTTTCACCCTGCTGCATTTCGCAAATTTCCGCGCATTCTTCACAGATGCCTACACATAAAAGCGCAAAGTTCTGAATATTCGGAGAATAGCTTTTAATCGCATGAAACGTACCCATGCAGATCAGTGCACATTCATCAACGGTTTTTGTAACCCTTTTCGAAAAAGAATGCTTGATACCAGCTATAGAGGTCAATAAATTCTCACATTTGATCCAGGCATCGAAGCAGGCCTGTGTTTGGGTGGTGGTAACTGTCATGCTTTACATTTTAGGGCTTATTAATTTTATCCAACTCCTTTTTTTGATGAAAGGAGTGTGTTTTTGGCAGGGACGGAAACAGATCTATAAGACGGGCAGATTATGCTCAAGATCAACTGCCGGGTTCGTTAACTGGAATCTGGTAGAATATATAGACTAAAAAGCCTGCCAAAAAGTTAAACGGGCTTAACAAAGTTCCTGAAGTACGTTGGGTAGGTATTTCCCCAAAATCTTAAGGCCGGTAGTAAAACCGGCCTCATTTATCTGGAAATCTGAGTAATTGATTAGCTATTAGCCTTTTGCAGATCACGCAGGCGCTTTACCTCGTCGTGGCCTACTTTAAGCGCTGCTTTCTGACGTACCACCAGGTCACGCAGAGAAGGCTCTAATTCCGTATCTGAATTTAAAGCAGTATCATATGCTTTCTGAGCAGCATCTTCACCGAACTCACAATTATTCAGGATCGTCTGACGATCTTTTCCGGTAATGGCAGCCTTCAGGTCCATCCATACACGATAAATCTTTCCGGAATTGGTAGTACCATCTGCTACATCACCGCCGAGGCGTGTAACTTCCTGAGATAATTCCTGGCCATATTGACGGCTTTCGGAAATATAACGGTTGAATAAAGTGCGGAGATCAGCATCTTCATCCTTGAGCTCATCAATGGCTTTTTCATATCCTACCACGCGGTCATGATTGATCCGTACCAGATCATTTAAAATTCCTACTACTTTTTCGTTTTCCATAAATCACTTTTTAATACCTAAGCCCATCAAAAAACTATACCAGTAATCCTGTTACAACATTCTATGATGATAATTACAACTATTCAACAGAATGGAAAAAACGGAGCGTCAAATGGGGCAGGAGGGTATGAAAATTTATAGTCTAACCTCAGTTTGCTATAACCCTTTAAATCAATTTACATGGCGAAGTACTCCAAAGGTGCAGGTAAAAAAGTGGAAAGAGCCCTGCATGAAGAAAAGCGCGGTCAGCTGAAAAGCGGAAGCGGTAAAAAAGTAACCTCCCGAAAGCAGGCCATAGCGATCGGTCTTTCGGAAGCACGCAAGTCCGGATCGAAAGTACCGGCTAAGAAATCATCCGCTTCCGGTGGAGGGGCCTCCAAGTCAGCTTCACGGAACGGTAATTCTTCCAAATCTGCTTCCAAGAAAGCCGCCCCGAAGAAAGCAGCCGCTAAAAAGGCAGCTCCCAAAAAGACCGCTGCAAAGAAGACAGCCACTAAAAAGGCCTCCCCTAAAAAAGCCGCTTCAAAAAGCTCCGGAACCTCCGGCAGAGGCCTGGCCTCAAATAGTAAGAGTACCCGGAAAGCAGTGGCAAAGAAAGGGGGCAGCAGCGCTACCCGTAAACGATAACCCATAAAGGGAGCGCTCAGCTCCCTTTTTCTAAACCAGTTTCTGGAGGATCTTCATCAGGATCTTTTCCTCCGAAGTAAGGCCGGTGAGATCATCCGGCTCCTCGATCTTATCCAGCTCCGATAGATATTTCTTCAGGTTCTTTTCTTCATACAATTTGATAATGCCCGGATGTACATAATACTTCCTGCAGACCGTGCGGGTATTACCCAGCTTCTGGCTTACCTCGTCGAGCGCCGCCAGAATGTTTTTTTTACATTCGCCATCTGTTTCCACATCCCCCAGAGATTTAAAGGCGCGCAGGATATTGAGGGTGCCAGCCCAGGTGCGGAAATCCTTGGCGCTGAAATCACCTCCCGTAGCCTCTTTGATGTAGCGGTTCACCATTCCGGAATCGATTGGCTTACGATTCCCCTCCGCATCATAATACTGAAAGAGTTCCTTGCCAGGTATATCACGGCACTTCTGTACCATTTTAGCCAGCCGTTTATTCTTCAGACTGATCTTATGTTCGATGCCTTTCTTGCCTTTGAAGGAGAAGTTGACGGTATCGCCCTGGACCTTAACGTGGTTATCCTTCATGGTAGTAAGTCCATAAGAGCCATAGAGCTTTTCATAATCATCGTTTCCAATCCGGATATAGGTACGCTCCATCAGACTGACGACGGTTGCCACCACGCGTTCCTCGCCCAGCTCTTTTTTAGAAAGATCTTCTTCAAGCTTTAAGCGCATGGAAGGAAGCAGCTTGCCAAATTCATACAGCCGGTGAAACTTCGTTTCATTGCGCAACTGATGCCACAACTGGTGATAGCGGTATTGCTTACGTCCCCGCATGTCGACGCCGGTAGCCTGTATATGGCCGTTGTCTTTTTTGCAGATCCATACCTGCGTCCAAGCTGGGGGGATCGCGAGTTTTTTGATACGCTCGAGCTCCTCTTCCGCCTTCAGCGGCTTCTCATCATATATATAGACGAAGCCTTTGCCTTTTTTCAGGCGCATGATACCCGGCTCCTTATCATTCACATAGACCAGGTCCGCCACTTTAGCCGCCTTGCTGTAATCCTTATCGATCTTCAGAAATTCCTTGTGCGAGAGCGTTGCCACTGGTTCCATTACTCGGTTATTTTCTTTTGAATGCTCACTCTTTTATGATGCGATCTTTTGTATTCGTGAATATCATCCGCCTCGTCAACCGAGTGGGAACTATGCAGGTCGTTGGCGTCACGGGCCAGGGTAGACAGCTTGATATAGAACTTTTTAAGGACTTCCAGTTCCTCCTGAGTAAGGTCCTCGACGACGATCAGGCGGTTGCTGGCCCTTTCATCGCAGGCGATCAGCTCATTAAGCTTCAGCTGAATGGCCAGTGAATCCTTGTTCTGGGACTGCTGAATAATAAAGACCATCAGGAAGGTAATGATGGTTGTACCAGTATTAATGACCAGCTGCCAGGTGTCGGAAAAATGGAAGACCGGGCCGGTGATGGCCCAGATGAGGATAACAGCCAGGGCCAGCACAAAGGCGCTGGAAGAGCCGGTGACCTTGGTAATATTGGCCGCCATCCGCTCGAACCAGGCTTTGAAGCCCTTTCCTCTTTTACTATTCGCCTTGTTGGCGTCATTTCCCTTATTGAGTTCCTGGTCGATATGCTTTTCCAGCGAGGTCTTTCTGTCCATGTCGTTAGATTTACCAAACAATCTATTGAAAAAGCCAGACCAAAAGCCCGGCTTTACGAAATGACCACCTGTTAAATGATGTCAATAATATGTAAAAGGCTATTTCAGGGACCTTTCCGCACTGATGTTGATACCGCTCACAGCTAACTCGGTGAGGAGCTGGTCAGCCTGCTTTTCCTCATCCAGCGTTTCCTGCAAGATCATGGCGATCTCATTTTCTCCCATGGTCTTTGCCAGCTGCACCAGGCTGCCGTAGGCAGCGATTTCGTAATGCTCTACTTTCTGTCCGGATATAATTAGGCCTGCATCGCGAACAGAGGAACCCTTCGGAAGCTCTTCCATCAGGTTCTGCGCTTCCCTAACCAAACCATCCATGGCTTCGCATTTCTTCGCTCTGGGCGTAAGGTTGAGCTGTTCGAACACCCGCTCTATGCGCTGAATCTGACCTTCCGTTACGGTGAGATGCTGTTCAAATGCATTCGCCAGTTCCTGCGACGTAGCCCCCTTCTTCATTTTGGGTAGCGCCTTGGTGAGGTGTTTTTCCGCCCAGTAGATATCCCTCAGCTCATCAATAAATAATTCCCTGAGCATGGTTTCGTCGCTCTTAGCGGCGACCACTGTTGGAGTCTTCCGTGGGCTTCCTTTGGAAGCAGAGGCTTTGCTGGATTTTGCCATAATCAAATGCTTTAGAGGTTATACAAACTAAAGAAGAGCGGGTAAAAATAATATGCCATTAATAAGGTGTGCGACCAGAAGCCTTTCCATTTAAGCGACGTTATCTGTAGATAAATTTACCCAGGGGCCTAAGCCCTTCCATAACAATCCGGCTCTCTTTTTTGTGGTATTTAATTTGGAGTTATACCATCAGTCCATTGAATAATAAACTAAGCATTATGGCTACCAATCAACAGTTAAACTTTCTGCGGGATCGGATCAATGAAATAGGAAGCGCTATCTTTTTCAACCAGAGCGATTCCGTACTGAAACTTCCTACCTCTATTGTAAGTACCCTTAAAGTAGATGATTATGGGTTTGTTTGGTTCCTGGTTCAAAAGCCCAAGCAAAGCCTGAAAGAATTCGAAACCGAATTTCCTGTGCAGCTGGATTTCTTTAAAAAAGGAATGAGCTATTTTCTGCAGGTTATGGGTAAAGGCTGGGTAGTAACCGATCCGGAAGAAATGAATACACTGGAGATCGTACCGGATGATGCCAAGCAACTGGCCATGCACCAGATGGTATTGGTGAAAGTCAAAATAATGAAGGCAGAATATTATGAAAGCCGTTCTTCGCGTCAGATCAGCTGGTGGAGAAATACGCTGAATACGGTAACTGCCTGGTTCAGAAGCTCCCATTACAGACCGGACACTTATTATCCGGCATCTTAAAAAATACTTACGTTATGCGCTCCATCTGGTCAGGCTCCATCAGTTTTGGATTGGTGAATATTCCGATCAAATTAAACAGTGCGGTAGAATCGGGCAGCGAACTCGATTTCGACATGCTGTCTAAAAAGGATATGGCGCCTATACGATATGCGCGGATTGATTCCAAGACCGGCAAGGAAGTTCCCTGGAAAGATATTGTGAAAGGCTACCAGTACGCCAAAGGAAAATATGTAGTGGTAGAGGAAGCGGATTTTGCCAAGGCCAGTCCTGAAAAATCCAAAACTATCGACATCATACAATTTGTAAAAGAGGAAGAGATCGATCCTATTTTTTACGAGAAGCCTTATTATGTAGTTCCTGATAAGGGCGCCAATAAATCGTATCATCTGCTTATAAAAGCATTGGAAGAGAGTGGGACCGTGGGCCTGGCAGAATTCATGCTGCGCAACCGGATGCATATCTGCGCACTGAAGGTGCATGAAGGCGTACTATTGCTGAACCAGATGCGCTATCATGAGGAGATCCGGGAAGTACCTGAAGTAGAGAAAGGCAAGAATGAAAAGATCTCTCCCAAGGAAATACAGCTGGCCGTGAAGCTGATTGACCAGCTCACAGAGAAATTTGATCCAGCCGCATTTAAAGACACCTATATCACAGAATTGAAGAAAGTAATCAAAGCAAAGGCTGCCGGCAAAGACATACACATTGCCGAACCAAAGAAGGCTTCCGCTACTGTGAAAGACCTGATGGAGGTGCTGAAGCAAAGCCTGAATACGAAGACAAAAAAAACAGCGTGAGAGGGAATGTCAGATTTCAGATTTCAGATGTCAGATATGGATTTGATGATGTCTGATGTCTGATTTGTTTTCGGTTCACCTTTTCCTATATTTCTCCTCCTTACTATTTATAATTTTTACGTATCATTTATTACTCCTTACTGATCGCTGGTTGCAGATCTCCTTATTCATCACTGATATCCTCTTGCTCATTATCTGGCATAAAGTTTTTAACCTTTTTGTTCAATGAGCCTGTCATTGTACAACAAAAAGCGCCGGTTTGATGAAACGACCGAGCCGGAGGGAAAGGAGAAGTCATCCAAAGGATCATTGCGGTTTGTGGTGCAGAAGCACGATGCCTCGCACCTGCACTATGATTTCCGGCTGGAGATGGAAGGTGTGCTGAAAAGCTGGGCGGTACCTAAAGGCCCGTCACTGAACCCTGCCGATAAACGTTTAGCCATGGCTGTTGAGGACCACCCGTTTGATTACCGAACGTTTGAAGGTATTATACCGGAAGGCAATTATGGAGGAGGAACCGTGATTGTTTGGGATGAAGGTACCTACGAGCCGATGGAAGGGCAAGGGCTTAGCCGGAAGGAGCAGGAAAAGATGCTGCTACAGCAACTGGAAAGCGGTAACCTTAAAATCGTACTGCACGGTAAAAAGCTGAAAGGCGCTTTTGCCTTATTCCTGATGAAGGGGAGAGGTGAACGTTCATGGATCCTGAACAAGAAGAAAGATGACGCGGCCACGGATGGGGATATTTTACGGAAGGATAAATCCGTGCAATCAGGCAAGAGCCTGGCCCAGATTGCGAAGGCTAATGGAACAGTGCTGAACCACCCGGAGGAAACGATTGCAAAAGGAACTTCCAAAAAGCCAGTGCAACTACTGGAAGCAAAAGCACCAGTAAAAACCAAGTCAGCGCCCAAGAAAGCCACGACCGCTAAAAAGGCTGCCGCTGTTAAAAAAAAAGCCGCAACCGGAACGTGGAGTGAATCGGCTGTGACAAAGCTGCTGGGAGCCTCCTTTACACTGGCAAAAAAGGCTCCTGTACCGGAAGATCTGACTCCCATGCTGGCTACGCTGATCGATGAACCCTTTGATAACGAAAACTGGATCTACGAGATCAAGTGGGATGGCTACCGCGCGGTTGGATATGCCCTAGGAGATGAATCGGCCCTGATCTCGCGCAACCTGACGCCTTTTACCGAAAAATATTATCCTGTAACAGAAGGTATTAGCCAGCTGCCGGTACGCGCCGTATTTGACGGAGAGATCGTGGCTGTGAATGAAAAAGGACTGGCGGAATTTCAATTACTTCAAAACTGGCAAAATACACCGGCACGACTTCAGTATTTCGTGTTCGATATCATGTGGCTGGAAGGCTATGACCTGACACGCCTTCCGCTTATTGAGCGAAAGCGGATCTTACGAGCGGTGATCCCTGAGCAGGACGTTGTGAAGTATAGCGATCATGTGGTAGGGAAGGGAAAGGAATTTTTTGAGGTGGCTTTGTCGCAAGGGCTGGAAGGTATCATGGCCAAACGATCGGGTAGCCCGTACCTGCTTGATACCCGCAGTGAAGACTGGGTAAAGATCAAGGTGAACCAGCGTCAGGAAGTGATCATTGCGGGGTATACTGAGCCGCGCAATACCCGGAAGTTCTTCGGCTCTCTGTTGCTTGGCCTGTATGATGGTGATGAACTTTTGTATATTGGACATACCGGCAGCGGCTTTAATACCAAAAGCCTGGAGGCCATTTACAAGAAGCTGCAACCCCTGGTTACCGAGGATAGTCCATTTGCTAAAAAACCGAAGACCAATATGCCGGCGACCTGGGTGAAACCCCGGCTGGTATGTGAAATAAAGTTTACCGAATGGACCAAAGACCGGATGGCGCGCCATCCCATATTCATGGGTTTGCGAGTTGACAAGAAAGCCCGGGAGGTTACGTTTGAAAAATCTACAACTATGGCAAAGCTCGCAAAAGGAAAAACAGCAGCCGGAAAGGCAGCCCCTAAAAAGACAGCCGCTAAAAAGGCTTTAGCCAAAAAAGCCGCACCAGCTAAGAAAGCAGCGCCGCCCAAAAAGGCTGCTGCTAAAAAAAAAGCCCTGACGGGAACGGCTAAGGCCACTAAGGCAACGGGTTCCTTACAGCTCGATCTGACGGCAGGAGAAGACCAGGAACTGAAGGTGAACGATGCCGTGCTGAAGCTGACGAATCTCAATAAACTTTACTGGAAGAAGGAGAAGTTCAGCAAGGGAGACATGCTGAACTATTACTTGAAGGTGCTACCCTATATGCAGCCCTATCTGCAGGACCGGCCTCTTTCGCTGAACCGGCATCCGAATGGGATTGACGGACCCAATTTTTACCAGAAGGATATGAAGGGAAAGGCGCCGGAGTGGGCACAGACCTTTGATGAATTCAGTGAGTCCACCGACCAGACCGTAGAATACCTGGTAGCCAGCAAGGAAGCGACCCTGATTTATATGGCCAACCTGGGCTGCATCGAAATACATCCCTGGCATTCGCGCATTCAATCTTCCCTGCAGCCCGACTGGTGCCTCATTGACCTGGACCCAGATAAGGGCAATCCATTCGAGCAGGTGATCGATACCGCGCTGGTAGTGAAGAAGGTGATCGACAGTATCGGTGCCGCTGCCTGTGTAAAGACCTCGGGTTCTACCGGCATCCACATTTATATACCCTTAGGAGCGCAATATGGATATGAGTCCTCAAAGCAACTGGCCGAGCTGATCGTAACGATGGTGCACCAGGAGCTGGCAGACACTACGAGCCTGGAACGGAATCCGGCCAAGCGAAAAGGGAAGATCTACCTGGATTACCTGCAGAACCGCGAGACGCAGACTGCAGCCGCTCCCTATTCGCTTCGACCCAAACCCGGGGTACCGGTTTCCACACCGTTAGACTGGAGTGAACTTAAAAAAGGACTGACACCTACCACCTACCATGCCCGGAATATTTTTGACCGGCTGAAAACGGAAGGGGATCTTTTTAAAGGCGTATTGGGAAAAGGTATTAACCTGGAGCAAGTGTTAAGTAAATTAGCGGCTCAGATCAAACCTTAATGCATGAGCCCAACACTTCAGGTATACCAGGATTCGGTTATAGACATCATTGATACGGATTATACGTTTGACGTACTGGCTGATGACTGCCAGTTTACGGAAGGCCCCGTATGGCATCCGGACGGATATTACCTGTTCAGTGATATACCCGCAAATGTGATCTATAAGATCCGTCCGGGCAGCGCCAAAGAAGTGTACCTGAAAAACAGCGGTACCGATGATCCTCTTGATCCCGACCTGAAACCTGACCAGACCGGATCGAATGCACTGGCCTACGACCCAGAAGGCAGGCTGCTGATCTGCCAGCATGGAAGCCATGCCATTGCCCGGTATGACGGGCAGCAATTGAAGCCTTATATTGACCGATACGAGGGCCGGCCCTTCAACAGTCCGAA
>DATAHC010000358.1:0-4179 GCA_036263415.1 Flavisolibacter sp. | reverse complement strand
CTACCGCATCGCTGGACATATCATTGACATTTACTCTTGGATCAATGGCCTTACCTGGTGAGCGCATATCATCCGCATCATTACCGAATACCAGATCATTCTCTGTACTGCGGCTTAATACTTTATTACGGAACGCTTTTTCATCTGCCTCACTGGCTGTTGGCGTATAGCCGAATTCGATAGCCCAAAGATCATAAGGTCCAGGCTTTGTAGTATAATAATCACCTTGCTTGCTTCTGTCAGAGCTGATATTGATAGCCGGATAATCCATTACGCTTCCCTGCAATCCTTTTACTCGGGTGATGGATTTATCATTCAGCTGGGAAGGGCTCAGCATCTGGCTGGCTTTCATGTTGTGGTTCAGTCCCATGGTATGTCCCATTTCATGCAGGATCAGGTAATAGAGGAACTGCTTGTGCATTTCCTTGATCTCAGACGCAGGCGCTCCTGCCGTTTCGAGGGCTGTAAGACCTGTGGTAAACTGCATTTTCAACTCTTTGCCCAGTGTGCAGGCGTTCGGATTCTTTTCCAGTTCCGGAAGCTGTCCGCCCGGATTGGAGAAGATCTCATCATAGATCGGTGTTGCGGATCCGCTGAACCATTCTACCATGATATCCGCACCCAGAATTTGTCCGGTCAGCGGATTCACAAAGCTGGGGCCGTAAGCACCATAGGAAGGATACGGAGACGATACCCAGCGAATTACATTATAGCGTATATCGCCGGCATCCCAGTCCGCATCATCCGGCTGCACTTTCATCACTACGGCATTTTTGAAACCTGCTTTTTCAAAAGCTTCATTCCATTTCAAACCAGCTTCCTTAATGATATCGCGATACTCCATCGGTGTAGTATTCTCAATCCACCATACGATGGGTTCAACGGGCTCACTTAAGGCTGCGCCAGGATCCTTCTTCTGCAGATTCCAATGATGGATCATGTCATGATATGGATTAGGCCTGATGCTGGTAAGATCAGTAATTTCCTCTGTGAAGAAACCAACGCGCGGATCATCCATACGGGGTTTGAAAGTAGTATTCTCCGGTATCTCGATAAAAGAGTGCTGAATACGTACGCGATTGAAACGGGCATCAGCAATATCATTTCCTCCACCGTTAAAAGGATTCGGATTCTCGTAAGCCAGATCCACTACAATGTCTGTATTGGTTGGATAGGAACGTACTTTATAATACTGTGATTTGGCTGAATTGAGGTTACCCAGGCTGAAGATAAGACCAGGGGGAATGCCCGGAGGTAAAGAAGGCCGCACCTGATCCAGCTTCTCGCCAAGGAACAAGCCTTCACCGGAAACAAGATATCCCGCGCTGTCTTCTGCAATCACTTTTTCTGCCAAAAAGATAGCTTCCGGCTGATTGATGTCAGACACTTTACTTACAGGGTTATTCTTATCAAAATAGAACCGTGTATTCATGCGCTGGAATTCCAGCCTGTCATAATATTTTTTAATGCAGATCACGGCATTATCGCGATAGCTACCTTTTCCCAGGCCAACCGAGTTAGGGCCGTTCTCTGAAAAGCTTTGATATACATACTTCTTTCCGAGTTGTGATTTTTTTACGTAGATCTGGGTAGATCCCGTTGCAGTATCTTGATAAATGGTAAATAAGCCTTCCATCTTTTTGTTGCCTTTTACTTTATCGGCAACCCCGGGTTTTTTTGGTCCGGATGCAGCTTTGGAAGTGTCGGCTGCAGAACGTTGAGGAGTCTGGGCCTGCGCCGTCATACTTAACGTACAACCGGCCAGCGCTGCCAGCAGAATAGATTTTCTCATGCGAGTGTAGTTTTGGCTATGAATATAATGGAATTCCGGATAAACCGGGAGGCAGGATCCTTGGTTTTTATTTTTATTTGACAAGCGGCAGACTGATATTCCTGGCGGCTATCCAACCGGTGGTCCAGGCATTCTGAAAATTGAATCCTCCTGTAATGCCATCAATGTTAAGAATCTCACCTGCAAAGTAAAGACCCTGAATTTTCCGGCTCATAAGGGTGTTAGGGTCCACTTCGGAAAGATGAATGCCACCAGCTGTTACAAATTCTTCTTTAAAAGTGGTTTTGCCTTGCACGGAAACCTTGTAATCAATAAGATTCCGGATCAATTGGTTTTCCGATTTGGCAGGCAGCTCACTAAAGCGTAGGTCCGGCCCTATTCCGGATTGATCCAGCAGGAACAACCATAAGCGGTTGGGCAATGAACCCAGATTGGTATTGGCGACCTTACGGGATGCCTGCTGCGTTCGTGCACTGCGGAATGCGTCTTTCAATGAAAGTTCCGTATGCGCAGGAATCCAATTGATATGCACATTGAAGACATACTGTTTTTCGGCCAGTTCCTGTGCTCCCCAGGCACTCAGCTTCAGAATGGCAGGGCCACTGAGTCCCCAGTGAGTAATCAACACCGGTCCTTCTTCAGCAAGCTTGCTGTTTTCGATCTTTACCCTTGCCTGCTCTACACTAACTCCCATCAGGTCAGTGATCGGATGTTTCGGCAAATTAAAGGTAAATAGGGAAGGAACAGGCGGCTCAATGGTATGACCGAGTTGCTGAAGCCATTCGAAAGCAGCGGCTTTCGGGTAGCCCCCGCAGGCTATACAAACTGCATCGGCAGATAGCATTTCACCATTTGAAAGTTGCAGCTGGAACTGATCACCGGTTTTTGAAATGGTTTTCACATCAGCATTCAGGCGAAGCTGAACACCATGTCTGTTCACCTCCTGCATAAAACAATCGATAATGGTCTGCGAGGAATCCGTGACAGGGAACATTCTACCATCTGCTTCCGTCTTCAGGCGCACGCCTCGCTCTTCAAACCATCGTATGCAGTCGGAGGTAAAGAACTGGTGAAAGGTTTTCTTTACAAATTGCAGCCCTCTGGGATAGCGCCTGCTCATCTCAGGTATTTCAAAAAGAGCATGCGTAACATTGCAACGACCGCCACCGGATACCTTCACTTTAGACAAAACCTTATGGGTCTTCTCCAGTATCAGCACCTCGAGTTCACGGTTCATCTGTGCGGCGTTAATGGCACAGAAAAAACCTGCTGCACCGCCACCAATGATTACCACTTTCCTTCTTTGCATGAGATAAAATAAAAGCCCTCAGGAGAGGCCCGCTATACGATATCAATAGGTTGAAAACAGATTCGGGTTTGCCTTTTCTGCTGCTTCAATCGGTGCATAATCAGATAAAATATCGGCCTTGCCTTTCCGCACACATACATCATGTTCAAAGTGAACGGAGGGCTTTCCGTCTTTTGTCCGTACGGTCCATCCGTCATCTTCCGTGAACACTTCCTTCTTGCCTAAATTGATCATGGGTTCAATGGCAATTACCAACCCCTCTTTCAGAATCGTACCCGATCCGCGCTTGCCATAATTAGGCACCTGGGGGTCTTCATGCATGCTTTTACCCAGGCCATGGCCGACCAGTTCGCGCACTACTCCATATCCCTTACGCTTTTCAGTATGCTCCTGTATGGCATAGGAAATATCACCCATCCGGTTACCGGCCACTGCCTTTTCAATGCCTTTATAAAGGGACTCCTTGGTCGTTTTTACCAGCTCTACAACCTCATCTTCGGGCTTACCGATCATAAACGTATAGGCATGGTCGCCATGGAATCCGTTTTTATAAACCCCGATGTCAACGGTAACGATATCGCCTTCTTTCAAGGGCTCTTTACCGGGAAAGCCATGCACCACTACATCATTCACAGAAATGCAGGAGTTGAACGGATACCCATGATAGTTCAGGAAAGAAGGCACTGCTTTATGGTCGCGCAGATAATCTGCTATGAACTGGTCGATCGATAGCGTGTTGATCCCGGGTTTTAGCAATTTTGCCACTTCGCTGAGCGTTTGGCTGACCAGCAGGGCGCTTTCACGCATCAGCTCTATTTCCTGTTCGTTTTTATAATGAATCATATCGGCTCTAAAATAAAAACCTGGCAAGTTAGCTTACCAGGTTTTCCTATATTTCGTTTTTACTGAAGTTAATAAGAAGCCTGTGTAACAGTTCTTCCCTGAATCCGTCCGCTCTTCATCAGGCCGTCATACTGGCGCATCAGCAGCTGTGTTTCGATCTGCTGCAGTGTATCCAGAATAACGCCCACCATGATCAGTAACGATGTACCGCCAAAGAAGGTAGAGAATCCCTGGG
>DATAHC010000357.1:0-5155 GCA_036263415.1 Flavisolibacter sp. | reverse complement strand
CCACTGCTATCGGAGCATTCCGCTGATCAGCTGAAACGACCGTTCCATCAATAAGGGTATATTGACCTTTTACTGTAGTGCCGTCTGTAATAGCCCATTCCACGCCCCCCTCATAGATCGCATTATTAGGACATTCCGGTTCACATGCTCCGCAGTTGATACATTCTTCCGTAATCTTTATTGCCATATATTATGTTTGGTGATCAGGTGATTAAATTTGCTGACAAATTTAAATCCTGCTGATGAATTTACAAGAAAGAAAAGAGGTGCTTCTTTGGCTGGGCCGCTATATGCTCTCAAAAAATGAGGAGTGGGACCAGGCCAAGCGGAAAGCGCAGGCTGACAATGCATGGTTTACAGAGCCCTTCATCGGGCAGGCCATTCAAAATATCACTACCCAATTCCTTACCGAAAAAGCACTGGACAATGCCATTGCCGAATATGATCTGTCTAACCATATCCCGAAGCCCAAAAAGGTGGGTATCGTCATGGCCGGCAATATCCCTTTAGTAGGCATGCACGATCTGATCAGCGTTTTTCTGACCGGGCACTATGCCCACATCAAGCCGTCATCCAAAGATTTTCACCTGGTTAATCATCTAGTCAACAAGCTGTTGCAGGAATGGCCCCAGGCCCTGCCCTATTTCACGATCCGGGAACGGCTGACCGAAGTAGATGCCTATATTGCCACCGGAAGTAATAACACATCGCGGTATTTTGAGTATTATTTCCGTAACTACCCTTCCATCATCAGGAAGAACCGAACCTCTGTTGCGATACTATCGGGCAGTGAAACCAAAGAACAGCTGGAGGCTCTGGCGGATGACATACAATCTTACTTTGGGCTGGGTTGCCGGAATATTACCAAGCTCTATGTGCCTGCCGGCTATGATTTTCTGCCTTTATTGAATGCCCTCCGTAAGTATGATCATTTAAAGGATCATAATAAGTACCGGAACAACATGGATTACAACCTTGCCATACACATCCTCAACAATACCTATTACATGACCAATGACAGTATTGTTCTGGTGGAGGATGCTTCCTTCTTTTCTCCTATCAGTCAGCTGCATTACGAGTTTTACACGGATGGCACTGAATTGCGGAATAATTTACGCCATAATGAAACGATCCAGTGCATCGTAAGCCTGGAAGATGTACCGTTCGGGCAAGCCCAATGTCCATCCCTTTTCGACTATGCCGATGGTGTTGATACCATTCAGTTCCTTTTATCGCTTTCTTAAACGAAAGCCAAAGAACTACGAAGACCTTAGTAAAAGATGTGTTAAACTGGATTAAAGGTTCTAATTTAGAAGGGCGGTGTAGTTATTTTGTAGGGTAAAGGCATATAATTTGACACCTTAGTATTACAATTCAAATCGACAGACCATGAAATTCAAACAGATTTTACTCATTATTGCGATCAGCGCTGCTTCCGCCGTAGGTAGTGTTGCCCTTTATAATAAATTCACGGCTACTCAACCGGTAGTTATCGGGAGCGGCGAAAAAGGCCTACCTGTAAATTATGCAGGATTTTTTGACGGTAAAACTGGCAGTCCGGCAGAAGGAATGGACTTTACGAAAGCTGCCAATGCAGCTGTACCAGCCGTTGTACATATCAAAACAAAAATTCCTGCACAGAAGGTTTCCAATAATCTCGGCCGTAACAGCAACCGGGGTTTCGATGATCTTTTTGATCAATTATTCGGTGAAGGCGGTTTCGGCCCCAATATCATCCCCGAACAAAGAGCTTCAGGCAGTGGTGTTATTATCAGCGAAGATGGCTATATCGTTACCAACAACCACGTGATCTCCGCACAGGGAGGGGGCATTGCCTCTGAGATCACGGTTACCCTATCTAACCGCAAAACCTTCAAGGCCCGCGTGATCGGAAGAGACCCCAGCAGTGATATTGCCGTTTTGAAGATCGATGCTACCAAGCTTCCTTTCCTGGTTTATGGAAACTCGGATAATGTTCTTCTTGGCCAATGGGTTCTGGCCATCGGTTATCCGCTGACGCTCGATGCGACCGTAACAGCAGGTATTGTGTCTGCCACCGGCCGCAGCATTGGAATCAACAGCCGTCAAACACAACGCGGAGATACCCCTGTTGAGTCTTTTATTCAGACAGATGCAGCGGTGAATCAGGGAAACAGCGGAGGCGCCCTGGTGAATACCAATGGTGAGCTTATCGGAATTAATTCTGCAATTCTGGCCCCATCCGGAACCTATGCCGGTTATTCCTTTGCCATTCCTGTAACCATTATCAAGAAAATCGTTAACGATATCATTCAGTATGGCGATGTACAGAGAGGTTATCTGGGTGTGAGCTATGCCCCAACGGATGATCTTAGCGAAGACCAGATCAAAAGCCTTGGAATTCCAACCAACCTGACCGGTGTTTATGTATCATCTGTAAGCTCTGAAGGCGGCGCTGCAGCGGCCGGAATTAAAAAGGGCGATGTGATTACCCGGGTGAATAATGCTACGGTTACATCCGGTGTTCAAATGAGCGCACAGATAGCTGGCTTCCGTCCCGGAGATAAAGTTCCTGTTACCTACAACCGGGGAGGAAAAGAATTTACGGTAAATGTGATCCTGAAGAAGAAAAGCGATGTGATCAATAATAATATCGGCACCCGGCTGAAAGCTGACCTGTCAACCCTTAGCAGTGACAAAGCTGCCCGTTATGGAATTGAGGGTGGTGTAGTAGTGAATAAGATCTTTGACGACAGTCCTTTAAGCAGGGCCAGGATTCAGCCTGGATTCATCATCATCAGTGTCGGTGGTCAGGAAATCAATTCCATTGAAGAACTGACTGAGTTATTAATGAATATGTCCGGCACGGTAAAAGTAGAGGGTATCTATCCTGGGAATGATATGCCGTACTCTTATCCTGTCAATCTGGATCAATAAAAAACAAATTAAGTATCAAAAATGCCCTTTACCAAAAGGGCATTTTTTTTGGCTACCCAGGATCTACAATTCATACCCTATAATGCCACTTCATACTGAGAATGCCCAGCTGTTCAAATGAAACATTACATATTTGGCAAAAAACCATGGCGTTCCCTAATAAATCCATCCTGAATCCTGTTATCGGACAACAGCTTACCTTTTTAAAAACCACAAAAGATACCAACGGTACCCTGCTGGAAATTGAAGCTACCTACCTAAAAGCCTCCCAGGAGCCGCCACCTCATTTTCATCCCTTCCAGGAAGAAACCTTTACCGTCCTTACCGGAAGGATTCAACTGCGTATTAATGGCGTTTTGACGGTATTGGAAACTGGAGAATCGATTCATTTACCCAAGCATACCATTCACTCCATGTGGAACGAAGGTCCGGAGCCGGCCAGTGTAAACTGGCGAACCTATCCGGCTCTTGATACAGAATATTTTTTAGAAACTTCAGCAGGATTGGCCATAGATGGCAAAACAAACGCCAAAGGAATGCCCGGTCTTTTGCAGGTTGCCTTACTGGCCAGCCGATTCTCCAGGGAATTCCGTCTGGCCAGGCCTTCCTATACCATTCAAAAGCTCCTTTTTATGTTATTGAAACCAGTTGCCCGATTGAAAGGGTATCGATCCACCTACCCGCATCACATAGATTGACCTTTTATTTTACCAGGGCCCAAAACCCTCCGGGCTCGATTTGAAATTGTTTCTGACTGGACAGATTGAAAATCTCCTGGGTGAAGACATTGATGAATTCCCCCTGCAGATAATCGGCATAGAGATCGACATGCAAGTGTTGGCGGGAAAAATTTATGATCATCAATACTTCCCTGTTTTCGTGTTTTCGTATATAGGAAATAACCTTATCAAAAGAGGAATTGCTTATCATTTCAACGCCTACCCGGGCATTCAGCGCCGGATGTGTTGCCTGCAGCTGAAGCAGGGTTTTATAAAAGTGGTGCAGATGCGGTGTGTCGGTCCATTCGATGGGATCCTTATCAAAGAATTTCAATCTTTTTAACAGCGGAAGTTCCTGGCCACTATAAATCAGCGGGATGCCCGGCCAGGTACAACTGAAGGCCATCAATGCCTTGGCAATGATTTCATATTTCTCATATTCTGTTCCGTTCCAGCTGTTTTCATCATGATTGGAAGTGAACCAGGCCTTCAATCCCCGCCCGGACTTATACTGATCCAGAAGGGACACCAGTTCGCTCAGCTGTATTTTATCCTGGTAATAATCTGCGGTCTGGTGCATCCACTTCCAGGAATAGGCGGCATCGAAAACCTCCAGGTAAGAAGCATGCTCCAGCGCATCTGCTTCGGCCAGCCAGAATAGCGGTTTTACCTGATCCAAAGCTGCTTTCGCCTGCTTCCAGAAGTTTAGCTCCACCCAAAAGGCGAGATCGCACCGGAAGCCATCTATATCAAATTGATCCACCCAGAATTTCATGGCTTCGATCATAGCGGACCGCATATCGGAACGGTTATAGTCCAGCTCAATGATATCATCCATTCCGGATGCCCGTTTGAATCTCCCGGATTCCTCTTTTTTATACCATTCCGGGTGTGTTTTAGTCCAGGTATGATCCCAGCCTGTATGATTTGCCACCCAATCTATGATGATACGAAATCCCATTTGATGGGCCTTTTCGACCAATTCACGAAACGCCTCGGCCGTACCAAATTCAGGGCTAATGGCTTGGTAGTCGGAACAAGCGTAATAACTTCCCATTGACCCCTTTCTTTCAATCGCTGAAATAGGCGTTAGAGGCATGAACCAAAGGGTTTGGACGCCCATTTCCAATAATCTGGGCAAATGCTTGGAAAATGCCTCAATTGTTCCCTCCTGAGTGTATTGCCGTACATTGACCTCGTAGATATTGGTCTGATAAATCCAGTTTTTGTTCATTTTGCTAAGCTAAGTGATATTAACTGACCGTTTTACTACGGTTTATAGCTATATACTAAATTTGCATTTCATGAAGAGTTTTGACGTTCCTGTAGCTTACAGAAGCCCTTTGATCAGCGCCATTAAAAAGAAGCGGAAATCCGAAGACCGTATGAAAAAGGATTTCTCCCCCACCCTTCTTGACTTTGGACCTTTGAAAATTTATCTGGCCAGGCATTTCGGCTTTTGTTATGGGGTGGAGAACGCTATTGATATAGCTTTCCGCACGATCGAAGAAAATCCGGGT
>DATAHC010000356.1:0-7211 GCA_036263415.1 Flavisolibacter sp. | reverse complement strand
TGAGTAGGTTGATTGGTCAATTGTATAGATACAGCATCAACCAACCAACTATCAACAGCTTAGCTTTCTTTCTTGGCAGGAGCAGGCTGGTTGCCTGTAGTTTTCTTTTCGCTGGCAGGTCTTGCTTTACCAAAAGAGCCTTTGAAGATCTTTCCTTTTTTTGTTTTTTTATCACCTCTTCCCATAATTGAAATTGTATTTGTGCAAATGTCGTAAAAAAAAGCGTCGGATGGTCGATTGCCGTATTGCAGGCCCTCTAAAATAAAAAGCCTTCCTGCCGGGCAGGAAAGCTTCAAAGAGTTTGTTCAGGTACTTACAATTTGGCAGAAAGCTCTTTACCGGCTTTGAAGCGGGCAACCTTTCTTGCTTTGATCTTGATTACTTCACCTGTCTGAGGGTTACGGCCATTACGGGCAGCACGCTTGGATACGGAAAACGTACCAAAGCCTACCAGGGTAACTTTACCACCACCTTTCAGGGTTTTGGTTACAGCCTCTACAAAAGAATCTAAAGCAGCGTTAGCTTGTGTTTTGGTAACGCCGGCATCATCGGCGATTTTGTTGATCAATTCAGCTTTGTTCATAGTTGATTTTTTAAAAACAATTGAAGGGCAAATTTATACGCTTTTTGATAGGAACAAAATTAAATTAGCACTGATTTGCCTACTGCTTGACACGCTGAAAACCGCAAGGAATAAGGGTTTTAGGGGATTGGTGGGAAGCTCGTAAATTTACGATGTTTCACCATTCTTCTGAAACCCTTGCCTGGTAAGGGTTTCAGAAGATACTCTGAAATGCAGGCCCCATAAGGGTTACAGAGAAATATACAATAAAATGGAATACTAAAAAGCCGCAGAAAATATTTTGTTCACATCTACTTCACAACCTCCATCAGGCTTCTGAAAGCAATGAATTGCTGTCCCCACCGATCATAAGAATCCTTTCTTAAAGCAGCTGCGTACAACTCGATATAACGGTTATAGTCTGCCTTCGATTCCGCAAAATACTGCGTGGCATAAGTAGGCCCTTCACTATCATCTACTTCCAGTAAGCGTACCAGCTTATAACCGGTGAAGCAGCCGGTATCCAGTATGGCGGGTATATGCACTTCCTGCATCCATTGCAGCCATTGCGTGGCGATGGATGTATCTACTTTTGTAGTTACATTATATATGATCGCGTTGTTCATGGGTAATGTACTTCTTGTCAGAGTTTAGCTTTACGTTTGGCCGGAGCCTTTTTCTGATTGAGCACGGCATCATCGATCTCGAGGTACACGGGACAATGATCGCTGTGCTTGATATCCGGGTAGATCTCCGCATCTTTCAGATAAGGCTTCAGGGTATCGGTTACGCTGATATAGTCGATCCGCCAGCCCTTGTTGGCAGCGCGTACGGATGGAAAGCGCTGGCTCCACCAGCTATAACGGTGTGGCTCAGGGTGAAATTCACGAAAGGTATCGACCCAGCCGTTGGAATAGAACTTGTCCATCCAGGCTCTTTCATCCGGAAGGAAGCCCGAGGTATTCTTATTGCCGGAAGGATTATGGATATCGATCTCTTTATGGGCAATATTGTAATCGCCGCAAAGGATGATATAGGGATGTTTCGCTCTCAGCTCTTTCAGGTATTCATAGATTTCATCCAGCCACTGGTATTTATAGGTCTGGCGCTCATCGCCTGTTGTTCCCGAAGGGAAATAGGCATTGATCAAACGGAGCGGACCAAAGTCCAGCTGGATCACCCGTCCTTCATCATCACTGATATGGTGACCGGTGCCGCATTGCACCTGATCGGGATCGATCTTGGAGAAAACCGTTACGCCGCTGTAGCCTTTTTTCTGGGCACAGAACCAATGATCTTTGTATCCCAGTTCCGTAAAAGCCTGCACATCCACGTCAGTCTGCTGCGCTTTGTTTTCCTGGATACAAATGATATCGGCCGGATGCGTTTTCAGCCAGTCGATGAAGCCTTTCTTCATCGCCGCCCTGATGCCATTGACATTGTAACTGATGATCTTCATGGAACAAAAGTAGGGAAGTCCGCAGGACTTCCGACCACTGTCCACTGTCGACGGTCCACAGACCCGTACTATCATTTTTACCAGCCTGATTTGGTGGTCAGACGTCGGACTTCAGACGTCGGACGCCAGCAGCTGAAGTCCGACGTCCGGCGTCTAAAAGCCAATTCGGAGTGGCAATTAGTAAAGCATGCGTCTGTCGTCTGTGGACCGTTGTCCGTGAACTCTGAAGCTATCGCTTTTCCAGGAGCCACCACATGCGATGCTTGCGCGGCTTGATCTTGTAATTGGTCTGGATATATTTCCGGATATGGTCCATCGCTTCTCCCACATCATCCGTGAGCAGTACCAGGTCCATATCTTCTTTGGAAATGGTTCCCTTGTCAGCCATCACCTGCATGACATCCATCAGCTCCGCATAGAACTCCTTTCCGAATAATACAATGGGAAAGGTAGTGATGGTCTTGGTCTGGATCAGCGTAAGTGTTTCAAAGAATTCATCCATGGTGCCGAAACCTCCGGGCATGATGATGAAGGCATACGAGTATTTGATCAGGAGGGTCTTGCGTACGAAGAAGTGCTCGAAGGTCACTGATTTGTTCACATACTTGTTCCCTATCTGCTCGAAGGGTAGCCGGATGTTGCAGCCGATCGACATCCCATTGTTCTCAAAGGCTCCGCGATTGGCTGCTTCCATAATACCGGGACCACCTCCTGTAATGGTAGTAAAACCAATTTCGGCGATGCGCTTGCCGAATTCGCGCGCACAGATGTAATACGGATGATCTTCCTTAAAACGGGCCGATCCGAAAACCGTGATACAGGGACCTACAAAGTGCAGGTTACGAAAGCCCATGATGAACTGCGTGAAGACTTTCCAGGCAAATCCCAGTTCATAGCCACGGCTCTTCGGACCGTCGAGATACACATGCTCTTTTGGGGGTATGATCGGTTCGATCTTAGACATCAAACAAAAATAGTCAATAGTGAATAGTCAGTAGTGAATGAGGTGCCTGCGCGTAAGCGTACGGTTATCAGGCAATGGCTTCCACCTGCACTACGGCTTCCAGATTGATGGGGCCATACACATGCGGGAAGTCCTCATTCATAGTGGGGGAGAAATCAAACTGCAGCCGGTGCTGTAAGCGGGAAGGATCAATGGTTAGTTTCACCAGTTGGGTCTGTCCGGAAAAATACCGTTGTAGCACACCTGCTACCTGATCCGCTTTGCTGCAATGAATAAATCCTTCCGTGGGAAGAGAGGCGGCTTCATAATATCCTTTTTGCTGCGCAGCCTTCCATTCGGCAGCAGTTGTAACATGATAGATCGGTTCCATAAGTTGTGCAAAGATCAGTCAATCTGCAATTCCATCACCGCACCGGGCCAGGGACTGAATACCTCGTTCACTTTCTCGAAGCGAAACCTGAAAATATCATGAAGCTTTCCTTTCACCAGCGGTGCATGAACCAGGTTTCCGAGAACGCCCATCGGCAGCTGGTAGTGAACGATATCCGTCATTTCCGTTCCACCTTCAATAGCCTTGAAATGGTGCTGGTGATGCCAGAGCTTATACGGCCCTCTGCGCTGCTCATCCACGAACATGCGCAACGGATCTACATGAACGATCTCCGTCATCCAGAAAAGAGGGATACCCAGCAGCGGCTTCACGGTATAGGTGATCACCTGCCCGGCATATGCGGCATCGCCAAAGATCTCGTTGGTCACTTTTAGATTCAGGAACGGCGGGGTTATATTCAGCAGGTTCCTGGGATTCGAAAAGAATTCCCAGGTAGTTGCCGTATCGGCGGGTATTTTCTGAATGCTCTTTAAGCGGTGGACCGTACTCATTGCTGATAAAACAAGGAACGGGGCAAATAGTTGAAAGGTGCACCTAAAGGGGGCATTCAAAAAGCTGCAGTCTGAAGTCTGAAAGCAGACGTCTGCCCTCACTAACTCTCTGCAGCCACTTTCGGCTGAAGATGCAGCTGGACCTTATGCAACAGAAACTCGGTTTGCAGGGGCTTAGGCAGCAGATCATCCGCACCAAAAAGTGCGGCGCGGCTCAGGCTGAAGTCATAGCCCGATACAATGATCACTTTCATAGCACCTCCGCTGATCAGCTTGATCTTCCAGCAGAGTTGCCGGCCGTCTTCGCCATTCACGTTTATATCCAGTAAAACAAGGTGGGGTTCAAAGCTGTGCACCACTTCTTCGGCCTCTGCCAGGCTGGCTGCCGTTTCTATGTCATAGCCTTCTTTCTGTAATCTGCGTTCCAGCAGCATTAAAAGGTCGATATCATCATCAATGATCAGTATCCGCTTAGGGATCTCTCCGTACATGGCGCACATACACAACAAAAATTGGTTAATCAATGGGGTAATTCAATTGTTGGCTGTTACCAACACCGGATACGGATTCAGGTTTTCAGGAAAGGACAGGATCGTTATTCGTAGGGATTGGAAAGAAGAAGTTGATTGTTATACATCGGTTTTTATAGGATGTAATAAGTTTGGGTCGGCTTTGAGAGGATATATAGACAACCAACTTCTTTCACAAAATTACCGGAATGAAAGGCCGTGCACAAGAGCAGTTTTGACCATTTTAGCGCGTATGGATTTTACGGTAATCCGGTCCATATTATCGGAACTCTACGGAAACCCTTTCTCGTATATCTACGCACTTCTCCTGTTCCGGGTTGCTTTTCTACTCCTACTTGCCACTCCAGATCAGGCATGCTATTGGATTTGATTAAGTGGAAGCAGTCAATGAAATTCAGGCACCGGCCGGATCCTCCTGCTTTTTTGCTTTAAAAAAGGACATATGTCTACCGTTTACTTTCTTTTGCGCAATAATGCGCAGCTGGGCCCTTATACAATTGATGAATTATTGCAACAATCCTTGCGTGATAAAGACCTGGTATGGGCAGAAGGCTCGAGTACAGTATGGTCCTTTCCTTCCGAATTAACAGAATTGCAACCCTGGTTCCCTCCTAAAATGAAAAAGGAAGATCAACCAGAAGGCACAGCGGAAGAAAAGCTGGAGCGTCGTGCGGAAGAACTCCGCCAGAAAGCCTTGTCGGCAAGCCTGCAATCCAGCTGGCAGACTTCCGCAAAGGAAGCATCTTACGAGCCGCATGGATTCATTTTGCCGGAAGAAGCGCAGATAGAGTTCATTGACCACCGCAATGACCGCAAAAGAGCCATTCCCTTAAGCGAAATGCTGGCGGCCGCCATGGTAACTGTTATCGTTGGCGCCAGCCTGTATGGTGGCCGGGTGTTCCTGGGCATGAGTAATAAACAGGAAATGACTGCTGCCCTACCGGTGAGGGTAGTGGCGGTTCAGGAAAATACAGCGAAAGCACCTCTGACAATGGCAGAGCCAATAGCCGATACCGCAACAATGCTTGCTGCAGATAGTCTGGCTGCAGTAGATTCCCTTGCGGCACCCGTAATCAGGCAGGAGCCGGTTCAGATCAGAAAGGATAAAAAGCAGCCTGATTCTTCCGTTAAGGAACCTATCGCTGCCAGCAATGAAATAAAGGTTCCGGAAGTAAGCAGGTCCGAAGAAACGGCGAAAGCAGTAGTAAATCCTCCTGATGCCGATTCGGTTAAGAAACAAGCACCCGAGGTGCAACCGGAAGAAAAGAAAAAATCATTGGGACAAGTGCTGAAAGGGCTTTTTAAAAAGAAGAAAAAAGACCGGCAGCCAGCCGATTCATCGCAAACGAAAGAAGCACCGGCTAATTGAATGTAGCGTATTTGCCGATCACGGTAAACAGGCATTTCATCATCTCCACGATATCCCTGAAATCATGCGGCTTCACCAGGAAAAGATTGGCTCCAGAATTATACGATTCGGTCACATCCAGTGGCGCATTGGACGTGGATAGTATGAATACCGGTATATTCCGGTGCGGTCCATCCTTGATGGCTCTCAGCGTCTCACGTCCATCTTTCACAGGCATGTTCAGGTCGAGTATGATCAGGCTGGGACTTTTCGTGGAATCTTTCAGGTATTGGAGGGCCTCTTCTCCATGAGCGGCTTCGGCGATAGTATAGCTGATGCCGGTCTCGTTCATGCCTTCGATAAACAGTTCTCTGTCTACAGCATCATCGTCTACCAGCAAAATATGCGGATTATGGTTAACGCGCTTCACATGTGGAATTTTGCCAAATGTAAGCTGAGTTCTAATCCGTTGTATCAGTGTTTATTCATTACCTTCATTTTCCCTTAACAACCCTTTCGAATACTATGCAGGAAACCATGGATACCAGCATCTTTGAACTCTTGCTGGAAACCGGTAAAGCCATTAATTCCGAGATCGAGCTGGAGGCACTGGTGCAACGGATCACCGATATCGGTACAGAGCTCACAAAAGCGCAGTTCGGCGCTTTCTTTTATAATGTGATCAATGAAAGTGGCGAGAAGTATGTACTCTACACTATTTCAGGTGTTTCCCGCGAGGCGTTTTCCAAATTCCCTATGCCGCGCAATACCGCTATATTCCATCCCACTTTTGCCGGACTGGGAACGATTCGTTATGACGATGTAACAGCACAGCCCCATTTCGGTAAGAGTGCCCCGTATCATGGTATGCCCAAGGGTCATCTGCCGGTGCGCAGCTACCTGGCTACATCGGTTATATCACCCGTTACCAAAGAGGTGATCGGGGGACTATTCTTCGGTCACCCCGAATGCGGCATATTTACGGAACGAAGCGAAAGGCTCATTGAAGGCATAGCCGCCCAGGCAGCCATTGCCATGGGCAATGCGCAATTGTTCGAAGAGAAAAAGCAGGCGGAAAAGCGGATGGCGGAGCAGCGGGAACAGTATAAAAGTATATTCAGCGGTACCACCGATGCCATGCTCATCTTTGATGACAGTGGCGCGGTTACCGATGCCAATCCGGCGGCCATCCAGCTTCTGGAATATTCTTACGAGGAACTGATCGGAATGAAAGGACATGAAATACTTAAAAATGAAGGGGGGCAGTTCGAAGCTATCCAGGAGATCGTGCGGTCGGGACGGCAGTATAAAGCACGCACCTTCCTTTACCGCAAAAGCGGGGAAACAGTTGCAGTAGAGGTCATCGGTTCTCATTTTGTGTACCGGGACAAAAAACAGGTATTACTGGTGGTTCGCGATATAACCAGGGACCAGCAGACGGAGGAAGCACTCAAGCGTATCGAGGC
>DATAHC010000355.1:0-7084 GCA_036263415.1 Flavisolibacter sp. | reverse complement strand
TTTGTTATGTAAAAAATCAGCTGCCATGATCTTCGTCTCCGTAACAAGGTTACGTGTTAAATCGATGTTCTATCTCGTGCCTTTTTTTCTGGCCAACGAGGCTTCTGTAAAACGGCTCATCCGCACGCCCGGATTCCTGGGCGGCCGGGAGCTGATCGATAAGCATCTTACATTCTGGACGGCCACGCTTTGGGAAACCGAACGCAATATGCGCGAGTTCCGCAACTCCTCCGCGCACCGGGAGGCCATGCAGAAGTTACCTTCCTGGTGTGACGAAGCCTCGTATGTTCACTGGCAGCAGGAAGAACGCAGCCTGGCTCCCTGGCCGGAACTCTATGCTCGCATGCAGTCCGACGGTAAGCTCACTAAGGTACGCCAGCCCTCACCGCAACAGCTCAGCCGCGCTTATCCTCCCATTCAATGGACCCGCCTGGGCCGCACATTCAAGGGAAATGATCCAGTGAATAGTCAATAGTCAATAGTCAATAATCAATAGTCAGTAGTCAATAGTGAATGTCCTTATGGTACAATTCTTCACTATAGCCATCCTGCTTTCAATCGACCTTATCATAGTCTCAATTCATCTGGACCATTTTTAAAAAGAGATGGAATGGCAATTTCCCTGTAGTAAATCCCATCAACAGAAACGTACGAAACAAAAAACTGAAGCAAACAGAACAGTGTATTGTTGAACTTGCTGATGTCTGAAATCTGATGTCTGATGCTCTAACCCCATCAGGCTGGTAAATAACAGTAGGTAGCTATGACAATAGAACAATTGACTATTGACTACTGACTATTCACTATTCACTACTGACTATTTACGTTCCTTTAACAGCCTCCCATATAACTTCTCTCTTCACAGGCTGTCCAATATTCGCTTCACACAAAACGGAGCATCATTTTAAAATCAGAGCATATGAAAAAACTTATACCCATTCTTAGCCTCGGATTGATTATGACAGCGTGTAACAGCACGCCTAAGGATAATGCCGCTGTGTCCGGTGTTTCCGTAACCCAGCCGGTACAGCCCGTACAGGATACGGCCGGACTCGCTCAATATAATGAGTGGAAAGCCATGCACGAGTTGTCGGATGCCAAAGCCTATGCAGCTTCCCTGGAAGCGAAGCCGGCAGTAACGGAAGTGCGTACCATTACGAAGACCGTTCAGGCACCCGCTCCGAAACCTGTTAAACGGGCCACGCCGAAGCCGGTGGCTTCTTCCAACAATGGTGCAGGTTCTTCCGGTTCCGGTTCGACCGCCAACGATGGAAGCGGATCAATGAGTTCCGGTTCTTCCCAAACGGCGGAAGTGAATAAAAAGCAGGGCTGGAGCAAGGCCGCCAAGGGTGCCGTGATCGGTGGTATTGGTGGTGCCGCAGCCGGTGCGGTGATCAATAAGAAGAACCGTGTGGTAGGCGCCGTTGTAGGTGCGGTACTGGGAGCCGGTGGTGGTTATACCATTGGACGCGGTATGGACAAAAAAGACGGTCGTATCGACTATAACTTCTAAAAACCCTCATGAATCATAACAGGAAGCTTGCCGGAAGGCAGGCTTTTTTGTTTATTTGTTCTCAACACTCGTTTTATCAGCACCGCTTATCTATATAGAATATTGCAATGGGCCATAGCGGCTATATGGTTCGTCAACGGGTTTATTTGTAAAGTGCTCAACCTCGTACCGCGCCATCGGCAGATCGTAGGCAGGATATTGGGTGAACGTTGGGCGGCTCCTGCCACGCTCCTGATCGGAATGCTGGAAGTGCTCATGGCCGTCTGGATCCTGTCGCAGTTGAAACCGAAGTGGTGTGCGCTTTGCCAGGCAGTCCTTATACTGACCATGAATGTGATGGAATTTTTCCTTGTTCCGGACCTGCTTTTATTCGGACATGGAAATGCGGTTTGGGCCGGTTTACTGATACTTGTGATACTGGGTAATGAGTTTTATTTAAAACAGGCTTCCTACAAAACCAAGCTTGCCAACTGATGCCATCATTTCTCCAGAACCATCCCTTTCCCGTAGTAACACATTTTGAACATTCCCTGGTTTTAACCTATGCCGTGCCTGTAGAATTGCTGACCGGAAAGCTTCCCCCCTGCCTGGTGCCGGATACCTATCAGGAGCAGTGGGCATTTGTTGCCATGGCCGTGGTACAAGCAAAAAACTTAAGGCCCCGTGGATTTCCGGAATGGCTTGGTCATGACTTCACGTTGGCAGGATACCGGGTCTTTGTACGCTATACGACCAGCCAGGGAAAGCGGCTGCGCGGACTCTATATACTGAAGTCGGAAACGGATAAAAAGAGCATGAGTTTCCTGGGGAATATTTTTACGCAATATCGGTATACTACCACCGACATACAATTCGCCCGAGAAAATCAATCCTATGCGTTCCGTTCGGTCGCATCAGACTGGAAGATCAGGATCAGCAAGTATCCCGGTGAAGCTTCTCTGCCTCCAGGTTCTCCGTTCAAAGACCTTAAAGAAGCACGGCACTTTGCAGGCCCCTTACCGTTTACGTTTCATTTCAATGAGCGCAAGCATAAAGTTCTGATCATTGAAGGCGTGCGGCAAAACTGGATACCCCAACCGGTGCAGGTACTCGAAGCCCGGATCAGCTGGATCGATGCATTTTGCAATGGCCGCGCGCAACTGGCCAATGCTTTCATGATCCAGGATATACCCTATTACTGGAAAAAAGGAAGAACCGATCTATGGAAACCCTGAACCGAAAACCCTTTCAGGGTGTATGGAATATCTTTCGGTTTAACTGGCCCTTCTTTGCAGCAGGACTGGTTACAACAATGGGTCTTTTCGCGGCCTCCGTTCTTTTTATGACACCCTATTCCGCCTGGTTGTTCATGATAGGGCTTTGTATACTTTCCGTTATGCTCATTTCGCTGGGCGTTTCACATTATGTATATGACCGTTCCAGGCTTTACCGCCTGACCTGGATCCCGGAATGGACCTTGCCGGCACATCCGGAAATGGTGCTCCTTCATGCTGGCTTTGATGAGAGCAGTCCCTTCCTGTTTCGTAAGTATCCAAAGGCTTCCTGGCAAATGATGGACCTCTACGATCCTGAAAAGCACAGCGAGCCTTCCATTCGAAGGGCAAGACGTGCTTACCCGCCGGATGACACCATCCGCAGGATCGATACGGAGCAAATTGACTGGATGCACACACGTGCCGATGTTCAGTTTCTCTTCCTGGCGGCTCATGAAGTACGCCTCAGAAGCGAGCGTATCGTTTTCTTGAAGCAACTTCAAAATGGGCTAAAGGAGGAGGGAAAAGTGGTAATCGTGGAGCATTTGCGAAACCTGCCTAACTTCCTGGCGTATACGATCGGATTCCTGCACTTCTATTCTGAAAAAGAATGGAAGCTGAATTTTAAGGAAGCCGGATTCCGGGTAGAGCAGCAAATAGCCATTAACCCTTTTGTCAAGGCCTTCATCTTAGTTAAAAATGGAACTGCATCTTAAGATCATAGGGTTTATCCTGATCCTGCTGGCCATGATTCACCTGGCCTTTCCCCGTTATTTTAAATGGGAAGCGGAACTGGCTTCTCTAAGCCTGATCAATCGGCAGCTGATGTATGTTCATACCTTCTTTATTGCATTGGCTGTTTTTCTGATGGGTGTTTTATGTATCACCGCTGCGCCTGAATTGATCACTACTGCATTAGGCAGAAAGCTCAGCTTGGGCCTGGCTGTTTTCTGGGTGGTCCGTTTGTATGTTCAGGTGGCCATTTATTCTTCACGTTTATGGAAAGGGAAGCCTTTCGAAACGGCCATTCATGTTCTCTTCCTTGTACTCTGGTCTTATTTCTCCGTCATCTTTTTTCTTTGTTTCAGGGGATGAAGTTGTTTTCCAAAGGGGTTGATCAGCTACTTCCTGATCTGGTCTTTAAAGAAATCATAGACCGAGCTGTTGCCCGAAGCAAGGTCGATGGACAGCAGTACATTGGCATCGCCGCTGCTTAATTCCTCATTATCCATACCCAGCACCACCAGTTGTGTGGGAGTAACCAGCCATTGGTTCCAGTTCTTCAGATGGGTTTCTTTCTGCCAGCTCACCATGCCTTTGCGATCGATGCGGCAGACGATAACAGTACCTTCCGTCCCGATCTTGTCCTTATACACCAGGAGGTAGCCATCGGGATTTTTGAGGCGAATGATTTGCCCCGATTGGGCATCCAGCAGAAAGCCGCCATCCAGGAAAATATGGTTGCCGCTCAGGGTAACTGCCGTATTTTTTTCCCATACGGTGTTGTAGGGCGACTCCGCATGATAGCCGCTGTTATAGAGCTGCCGGCGCGCATTGCGGCTGTAGGCGCTTTGCAGCTGTATAGTTTCCGTAAGGTCTTTCAGCTCCTGTGGCGCATACAGGCCAAACCATTCACCGCCCGCAGTATCCTGGTTGATGAACAACCCGGTATAATCCGGAGAATAGCGCTGGATGGTCTGTAATTTATTCCGCACATCGCGCTGATGCTGCAGCTGCACCTGCAGGGCGGCCAGGGCGGTGCGCAGACTGTCCTGCTGCCAGTCGATCAGTTTGCGTTGATCATAATAAAATTTTGCTCCCTTATCCAGTTCCCCTCTTTTCAGCGACTTATTGTTGCGAACGAGTTGCATATAAACCTGCATGGCAGAGGTCTGTTCTTTCCCCACCTGCTCCTGCCGGTCGCGCACCACCTGCATCTGTTGCTCCAGTGCCGTAGGCAGCTCACCGTCTTCCATCAGTTCGAGGGAGAGATCTTCCGTTTTCAACTGCCATACCGATCCGTCGGTCGCTGTGAAACGGATATTACGGGAGGCCGGATCGAACTGGTAGAATTGTTTTTCGGAGGGCAGCTTTCCTTTCAGTTGGGGAAATTTCTGTTCCAGTATCTGTGCATCAGCGATCAGGTTCAGGGTAAAGGGATCATAAGCCCTCAGTTCACCTGCAAAGACCCAGGCCTGCCTGGCCGTGCCGCCCAGCACTTCTACCCGTGCCCGTTTATTGCCCTTGGGCCCAAAGACCTCCTTGCTGCTGTTCTTCCCGGATTCAGGGATCTTGTTCGTTTGAAGATAGTAGTGATTGGTCACCGACTTCTGTGTGATGCCTCCTCCGCTGGAATAGGAATCGGTTTCCTCATAGCGCACTACGCTGAATACCATCTGCTGTCCGTTCTTTTCAAAATAAAGAAGGGGCGGCACCGCACACCGTTCATCATATTGCGACAGGCAACCTTTGAGCAGGAACATAAAAAGGAAAATAAAGACGGCCGTACTGAGTACGCCACCAAAGAGCACTTTTTTCATCGAAGCTGATTGTGGGGCAAAAATGATATGGGGAACAGCGCCGGTAAAATAATACAGGGCGAAGAGGGGCAAATGAGGAATGGGGCAGGGGAAATGCGCAGTGATGAGAATTGGCACAGTTTTTAAAACTATATAGGAAAACAGTGATGTATGGAAATGCGTAATCAGGAAAACGTGGAAAAGAGAAGAAGGAAAATTATTTCTAAAGGTCCCGTTTTAGTACGTTCCGTTAAGCCCGGACAACAACCCGCTCAGATCTACCAGCAGGAAAAGATCGCTTCCCACAGTTTGTGGAAGAACTAATCAATTGAGTTATAGCTAGGCTGCCGGAGGGAATCTGCAAAGCAGTCCGGTGAGATAGTTGCAGACCTGTCAGCAACAGGAAGCGGTACTTCGATGGAATGGAGTCCTGTCTCTTTATGCAAATGATCTGCTCCGATTTCTTTTTATCAACGAACATAGTAAGTCACTATCGTTCTATCTCTCGATTCTTCTACACTATCGATGCCGCATCGGCACCGATGCCGCCTTACATTATCAAATCATTCCGGAGGAATGTTTCATCCCGTTGCCATTAAGCAATAGCCTGTAGCTGATAGCTGTTTCCTAATTAGCTAATCAGCTAATCCCCGAATAAGCTAATCACTGTGCGTAATTTTGTGCATATCTGGTGATCAACTCCTTTCCCCATCCCACTACTCAGGAGTCATTTTTGGATTTTCAAGGTTATGAAAAGCATAGCCACACTTCCCCTGACAGAGCAGCAGCATTATACGTTTTGTACGGAGTGCCTGCATTGGTTTGACATGCGTTCCCTGAAGCAGGTTTTCCATCATCTGCATATGCCCAAATCGGTACCGGTAGAGCCCCAGTGGTCCTATGCCGTTCGGGTAGGCGAAGCGCCGGTCTATCGCAATACGAATGTGCTGACCAATCCAACCCTTCAGAGGAAGATCAGGGCGAGTACCCTGCGCATGAGAAAGCTGGTACTGAAGCAGCAACGATCCCATCACAATTATAAACCTGAGTAATGGAAACCGTAACAACACTGAGCCGCACCGCCGCCTGCGAAGCAGGCGCTTACCAGGAGAGCGGCCATATCTTATTTGCGTATCTCTGTGGCTATACCTGCCAGGAAGTTCAGCTGATCGATGCGGCCAACGATGCCGGTTTTTCCAGCTATGTGCTGCTCGATTATGGAAGGGACTCGGAGCTGGCCTACCGGATCCTGAGCGGGGAAGACCCGGATTATTTCGATTGCCTGTCACTGGGACAGAAAATGGAAGCATTGGACATCATCCGCCGGCTGGCCCGTATCTGCTGCGGTGGTTCCGTGGCGCTGGCGGTTCAGGCCAACGGAGGAAACCCCTTACTCGCCCTGCCCATCCGGATGGAGTTTACCGATCTGCAGCGGCTGGACCATATGGAACAGCTCAACAGGAAACTGAGCGTTGCGGAAGAGACGGAGTTCACCGATACCTGCCTAAGGGAAGCGCTGTATATGCTAAGTAATATCAACCTCTGGGAAACGTTGTCCGACCTGGCGCAGCGCCTGCTCGTTAACCGCCAGCTGGATAAGAACGATATTGAAGAATGCCTGGAAGCGCATGGCCTAATCTACGAGGAAGCCTCGCCCGCCTTTCCTTCTTTTGAGGAAGGAGGCGCGTAACCCGGCGCATAAAAAAAAGCCCTCTGTCGAGGGCTTCCTTATTTTATCTCCTGCACACTTATTCTGCTTCACCGGCTGCCTGATAGTTGATGCTGTTCTCAGCAATATC
>DATAHC010000354.1:0-1588 GCA_036263415.1 Flavisolibacter sp. | reverse complement strand
ATATTATTAAGGGTTATTAGTTTCATCTTAATTCGAATCGTATGCACAATTTCCATACCCTTGCTCTATTTTTTTTACTGAACGGTGTATCCATCGCGGCCTTTGCTGGCGGGGACACCATGAATGCAGCCCCTCTATACTCTCCTGATCTGCAGCCAGAAACAGCCATCTATTTTTATCATTCGCCGCAAGGAACTAGTCCGATGGCGATCACCGACGGAGCCGGCCAGGTTACGCAGCGCCTGGAGTATTTTCCGTATGGCAGTATCTTGAGTGAAGAATCTACTATTGACCCCAGGCAGGGAGCCGACGTAGGCTACCGTTTTAATGGAAAAAACAAGGATGACGCTACCGGATATACCGATTTTGGCGCCCGGATGTATAGTGACAGAGAGGGCACCTGGCTACGGCCTGACCCCTGGGAAGGCGACCCCCAATGGAGTAAATATGTGGCATTCCGCGATAATCCCATCAGCTATGCTGATCCGAATGGTAAAAATCCAATTGCTATAGGCGCAGCTGTTGGCGGTGGCATTGGCCTGCTCGCCTATCTGTATAAGCACCGGGGCCAACCTTTTAATAAGAGAGCATTTGGCTGGGAACTTACAAAAGGAGTTTTTTTAGGCGGCATAACCGGTGGCGTGGGCAGCATCGAATTGACTTTAGGGGAACAGGTAGCCGTTATGGCTACCGCCAATGGGGCTGTAAATGTACTGGAGCGAGAACAGGAAGGCACACCACCGGATTATGTGGAAGACTATGCCAATGGGCTATCCTCCGCCCTGCTGGGATTGGCGCTTCAAAACGGTTTGGGCAGGCTGGGTTCAGCCGCTTTTCGCAAGAGCAATACAGAGGGAAGTGGACGGTTTGCCTTCCTGCTTTTCAAATTCTTAAATGAATCTGATGTGGAAGTGGATCCTAAATCTTACGGCGCTAAATTATTTCATTTTGTTTTGGAAAACGTGGAAGACGAGATCACGTTCCCCGAGCAGGTGACCCAGCATGAATTTGCCGTAGCAGCAACTGAGTTTTTGAGGCATATGCGCGTGGTGCGATCTTCTTTCCGGAATATAAAGCTTATAGGCAACACAGCGAGAAAGGTGATAGAACCTTTTCTGAGTGAAGATGGAACCTGGTGGGGTGCCTTTGTTGATAGCCATGGAAGAAAGGTCTATGTATCGCTTATGGATGTAAAAGGAGCCAATTGACAGCATGATTTTTTGTGATGGTTCATAGAAATGGGAGATGGCAGGAATTGCAAAATACTGAGCGCTAAATAAGCCTCCCGAGCACCGTTCAGCATGATATTACCTGACAATCCGAATTAGAAAAGATTAACCGGCTTTACCATCTTCCGGGCCGGCAACCATAGTGTCTTTCAATATCGATCAGTCTGGGATCATGGTCAAAGCTGACAGGGTTTGAAGGTACCGCCTTTCGTACGGGGGCCGATCTCCCAGGAACGTTCGGTATTTCAGGATCCTTTTCTATCCAATAGCTCCATGTAATCTGAGGCGTAATGACCCTTGCCGGAGGACGCGCTCTTTCAATTTCAGCTTTTCGTACCCAGTCTCTGAATAACTGCTCG
>DATAHC010000353.1:0-1870 GCA_036263415.1 Flavisolibacter sp. | reverse complement strand
GATTAAGACTTTACTACAGATGCTTCCATGATGCCGGTGCCATCGGCGATCTGCGCCACGTAAGCCGTCAGCGGAAGCTGCATGGTGCTTTCATAGACCTGGCTCAGCTTTTCGATCAGTCCATCCACCGCAGCCTCTTTCACGAGGTTGATGGTGCAGCCGCCAAACCCGCCGCCCATCATGCGGGCGCCCAGCACATCGGGGTTGTCCCTTACGGCATCGACCAGGAAGTCCAGTTCCTTGCAGCTCACCTCATACTCTTTACTGAGTCCGTCGTGGGCGCGGAACATTTTCTGTCCCAGAGCCGGTATGTCGCCATGCCGCAGGTCTTCACAGGCCGTGAGCAGGCGGATGTTCTCCTCTATTACAAAGCGGCAGCGCTGGTACACGATGCTGTCTTTGGGCACGTACTGGTCCAGCTGCTCCAGGGTCACATCACGAAGGTTCTTTACCTCGGGATGATGTCGGCGCACCAGGGCGGCTCCTTCCTCGCATTCCTTACGGCGCTGGTTATACGCCGTGGAGGCCAGCGAATGCTTAACGTTCGTATTCAGCAGCAGGATCTTGATGCCGTCCATTTTCAGGGGCACATACTCATAGTCGAGTGATCGGCAGTCCAGCTTGATCACATGGTCCTTTTTGCCGAATACGCTGGCAAACTGGTCCATGATGCCGCACAGCACTTTCGCGTACACATGCTCGGCTTTCTGTGCGATCTCCGGCAGGGCTTTTTTCTCGATGCCCAGCTGGAACAGCTCATTCAGGGCAAAGGCTGTGGCGCATTCAATGGAAGCGGAAGAGGACAGGCCCGCGCCGATCGGTACATTACCTTCCAGCAGCAGGTCGAACCCACCGGTGGTATAGCCTCTTTTCTGCAACTGGTCCACCACGCCCAAAATATAATTGGGCCATTGCTGATCGGTGGGATGCATGGTGCTCAGCGTGCATTCAAAGCTTTCGTTGAACTCCTGCGCATAGAGCCGTATCGTATCGTCGTTACGCTTCGCTATCGCAATATGCGCGGCTTTGTCGATCGCCGCCGGCAATACGAAGCCATCGTTGTAATCGGTATGTTCCCCGATAATGTTCACGCGTCCCGGCGAGCGCACCAGTAAGGGTTCCTGTTTGTACAGTTCCCTGAACTGCGCTGTAAATCGTTCTGCATTAAATGGTTCCTGTTGCATCCTGCTTGTTTTATAGTTCTAATGGTTGATGATCCGGAAGGAATCAAAAACCGCTTGTTCTGTTTCAGTTCCTTTGGCCGTCAGCCCGATCCGCACAGCCCTGTCCCAGGGTGGCAGAAAGCCGATATCCACACGCTGATTCCAGGTGGCCGCGGCTTTATTTTCAGCACCCCAGGAAAATTGTACCGTCTTACCCTGCACCACTTCCAGCCGCAATTCCATTTTCTGCTGACGGTTCACCTTTCTGCCGGCCAGGCGGGTTTCTTTTCCATCTCTTATTTGCATAATGCGTACCGAATCTTTATCCAGCCATAGCGTAAGGTTATTTTTCTCATCACCGATCAGGGCAATACCGGCAGCGGCAGTAGATTTCTTCGCGTGCACTTTCACGGTAGCAGTAAAGTTACCGGTGGTTACTTTATGGCCCAGAAAAGCGCCGGGTCCTTCCGGCAAGGCATTCAGGTACAATTCTCCGCCTTTTAATTCCGTGCGCGGGGTTTGAAAAACGCTCCATTGCCATTCGTTGGAAAGGCCGGAACGAAACTGGATGGTTACGTTCTCTACCGGCGCCGGTTTCAAGGGCGCTTTTTCCGGGATGAATTCGATCCATCCGTCGGGTGTGTAGCGGTATTCCATCAGCAGGCCTTCCCGTCCGGTGATCACATTGGTTTTCCTGTTATAGCCAT
>DATAHC010000352.1:0-2905 GCA_036263415.1 Flavisolibacter sp. | reverse complement strand
TATAAAGCTGTTCGGGTTATGCCTAATTCTTTTGCTGCTTTGGAGATATTGCCACCATGTTTTTCAATGACACGGAGAATGGTATTCTTTTCCACCGTACTGAGGTTGGATTGCTGCACCTCTTCCGTTACTACAGTAGATTCGATCGGAGAGAAGATGATATCCTTTGCCGAAAGGGTGCTTCCTTCTGCCATGATCACTGCCCGCTCAATGGTATATTGCAGTTCCCGCACGTTTCCGGGATAGTTGTAGGTCATCAGCTTATCCATGGCGCGTTCATCAAACTCCGGCTTGGGCTTCAGGTATTTGTTGCTGTACATCTTACCGAAATGCTTTGCCAGCAGAATGATGTCCTTTTCCCTGCGCCTCAGGGGCGGGATCACGATCTCCACGGTATTGATCCGGTAGATCAGGTCTTTCCGGAACCGGTTCTCGTTCGCCAGTTCCTGTATGGGAATATTGGTGGCACATACCAGTCGGATATCAATGGGTATTCCCTCATTGGTACCCAGGCGGATCACCTGGCGATTCTGCAGCACGCTTAATAATTTGGCCTGCTGGTGCAGGGAGATGTTCCCGATCTCGTCGAGAAAAAGCGTTCCTCCATTCGCCGCCTCAAAACGGCCGGTGCGGTCTTCACGCGCATCGGTGAAGGCCCCCTTCTTATGTCCGAACAATTCACTCTCGAACAGGGAATCGGTAAGAGCGCCCACATCCACCTTAATGAAAGGCTTGGTAGAGCGGTTGGAGAAATGGTGGATAGCCTTTGCAATCAGTTCCTTCCCGGTGCCGTTCTCGCCCAGGATCAGGATGTTGGCATCTGTCGGAGCGATCTTTTGCACTTTATAGAAAATATCCTGCATCACCTCCGATTCTCCCAGCAGCTCTGTTTCGAATATGGAAGACGAAGGCACCGGCGCCGCTCCTTTATTTTCTTTTCTGCGAACGGCTTCTTTGATAGTGGTCATCAGCCTTTCGTTATGCCAGGGCTTTACTACAAAGTCGAAAGCGCCTTCTTTCAGCGAACGGATGGCAAGGTCAATATGGCCGTAAGCAGTGATCATGATCACCGCCGCGTGGGATTTGAATTCCTCCTTGATCTTCTTCAGCCAGAAGATGCCTTCATTACCGGTATTGATGGAACTGTTGAAGTTCATATCCAGCAGAATGACATCAAATTCCTGTTTGGCTAAAATGGAGCGAATGTTCTCCGGGTTTTTTTCCGTTACAATCGATTGAACTACAGGTCGTAATAAGAGTCGGACAGCAGTTAGTACATCCACATCATCGTCGATCACTAAAATGGAAGCAGTTTTTAAAGACATATATTTTTTCTCTCCGTAAATGGTGTGCAATGGCGAATCTACAAATATGCCATTAATGCAAGGTTCTGAAAATGAAGATATAGATTTTAAGTAAGTAAGACCCGCTGTATCAAAAGCGGACACTTTCTGTACGCTAACGATCACTTTCGTAGCAAACTGTTTTCGTAACCGATTGAAAATCATAAACGTCAAACATTGGCACTGGATTCCATTATACCTGTTCAAGTTTCTGTATGTGATTTTAGTAACCGCCTGGCAGAACTGAGTCAGGCGGTTTTTCAAACAACCAAAAAGTATCAGACCGTGGATAGAAAAATTGAAAAGAAGAAATGGGGTAAGAAAAGGATCATGACCATCGGCGGAATTGCCGTACTGGTCCTGCTCATTGCCAGCAGCCTTTATTTTACTTCAGGAAAGTCCAAGCTGAATGTGGATGCCGAACGCATCACCATCAGTGAAGTTAAAAAAGGTGCTTTCCAGGAATTCATACCCGTAAATGGCGTGGTGCTTCCGGTTACCACCATTTACCTGGATGCCGTTGAAGGGGGCCGTGTAGAAGAAAAGCTGGTGGAAGACGGAGCGATCGTTAAAAAAGATCAGCCGATCCTTCGCCTTTCCAATACCGACCTGGAACTGAGCCTGGTGAACCAGCAAACCTCCGTGTACAACCTGCTTACCCAGATGCAGATCGCCCGCAATGCCGCCCAGCAGAATACCACTACAAAGCTGAACCAGATGACCGATGTGGATAATACGCTGAAAGAAGCCAAGCGCGTATACGACCTGAATAAATCCTTATATGAGAAGAAGGCGATCGGTCTGCAGGAGTTCAAGCAGGCTGAGAACACCTATAACTACCAGGTAGAGAAAATGAAGCTTACCGAGCAGATCCTGAACCAGGATAAAAGCTCCAACGCCCAGCAGGTAGCCCAGGCCCAGCAGTCCTACAAGGGATCGCAGACCGCACTGAATGTGATGCGCAAGAAAGTAGGTGACCTCATCGTTCGTGCACCGATCGATGGCCAGCTTACTTCCCTGGATGCGGAGATCGGCCAAAGCAAGAATAAAGGAGAGCGCCTGGGACAGATCGATGTACTGAGTGGTTACAAGGTGAGAGTGGATGTGGACGAGCATTATATCTCCCGCGTATTCATTGGCCTGATGGGAGAGACGACCTTCGCCGGAAAAACCTATAAACTGAAGATCAGCAAAGTATATACCCAGGTGAATAATGGCCGCTTCCAGGTAGATATGCAATTCCAGGAAGCAACGCCGGAAGGCATCAGAAGAGGCCAGACCATGCAGATCCGTCTGGCCCTGAGCGATGAAACACAGGCTGTTTTACTGGCCAAAGGCGGCTTCTACCAGCAAACCGGTGGTAACTGGGTGTTTAAGGTAGATGGCGATGGCAAAACAGCTTATAAAGTGGATGTGCAGCTGGGCCGTCAGAATCCTGATTATTATGAAGTGATCAGCGGACTGCAGCCGGGCGACAAGATCGTTACCTCCAGCTATGAGAATTACGGAACCATGCAGGAACTGGTGCTGAAGAAGTAATAAACGTGAAAGGTGAAACGTCA
>DATAHC010000351.1:0-7221 GCA_036263415.1 Flavisolibacter sp. | reverse complement strand
ATGAGCGTATCGCGGTTTATAAAACAGGAGGGAAGCTGTTTGCCGTGAATAATGTGTGCAAGCACCAGAACGGTCCGCTGGGAGAAGGTAAGGTGGTAGACGGATGTATCACTTGTCCCTGGCATGGATACCAGTACCTGCCACATAACGGATGTTCTCCGGCGCCTTTTAAAGAGAAGGTCAGTACCTACGACGTGAAGCTGGTAGGCGATGCCATATGGCTCCATCCAAAGCCTTACCCGGAAGGAACCGAAAGACCGGGTGCCGTTATTACCCTGCCTGAAATGGAAATGAATCCCAGTTTGCGTTAATAAAACTATTTATGAAAGAAGACCATTTTTACATTGGCTGGCAGGATAAAGCTCCTATGCCCTATAAGCGGTTTGTCAAAGGAATCGTTATAGGGTGGATCATCCTGGCGGCCATTCTGGGCTCCGTGCTTCCGGCACGGCAGCGAACCTTCAGCAAGGCCACGTTCGAGTATGGAAAGCTGACACAGCTTACCGGCATTTATTTTTCCCTGCCGGTACCCCATCTTCTGGTAAATCGTCAGCAGGGATCAGTAATGATACCGCTGGTAGGATATGGCAAGCATGGCGCAGCCGGGATTATGTCTGAACTGGAGCAGCAGGCCAAGATCAGCCTGAATGCCCGGGAACTCACGTTGAAGGGTACCCTTATCTATGGAGACGGAAAAACGCTGATGCAGGTTGACGGAAACGACCAGCCATTAGTGGCTGTTTCGAAACTGGGGATTATGGAGCAAGAGGCAGAAAAAGCACTGGGCCCTCTTACCGTAAACGGTGAGGTAGTCGATCCGAAATGTTATTTCGGCGTGATGAAGCCGGGAGAGGGAAAAGCCCATAAGGATTGTGCGATCCGCTGCATCCTTGGCGGAATACCGCCTGTTTATTCCCTTACGGACGAACGTGGTTTGAAATCGTACCTTTTGTTAGTAAATGCCAATGGGGAACCCGTGAATGAACAGGTAAGAGACCTGGTAGGTATTCCTTCCACCTTGTCCGGCCAGGCGTACCGGTATGCCGACTGGACCCTTCTCCGGATCGGGGAAATGCATGCGCTGGCCAGCCTGAAGAACGTTTCAGATGTAAGGGAGGACGGCATCTGCGGAACGGCCATGGCAGCCTGCCCCATGGCGGACTGCAAAAAACACAAAGAATAAAAGGCTACAGTCCTCTGTATATAGCCTCTTCCCGGATCTTTCTCTCTATGGTCGAAGGATTCATATAACGTTCGCGTCCAGTGGCGGTTTCAGACAGATTACCGGCACCGATCCAGTTCCTTCTATGCAGGGAAGACCTTACATAATTACTCCAGGCCAGCAATTGATAGCCCAGCCCATGGGCTACACAAATTGAGTCGGTGCGGTACTCGAACCGGTCCAGGTATTTATAGGAAATATGCTTCAGGCCACTGCTGATCAGTTGAAAGCTGCTTTGGCGATGGAAGTCAGCCACATGACTCAGCTCATGGCCAATTACGCCAACCTGCGCATTGAAGGGCAGGTTCTCAAAAAGAATGGGTTGAAGGTTTTTACTTTTCAGATTGCGGATGGTAATGCGATAGCTTCTTTCCCTGCCTGGCTGCAGGATGCTGAAGAGCTCCGGAGCGGTAGTGAGCGGCGCTTTATTGGTTTGCCGTACATGGAAGCATATGGATACCTCCTTCAGTTCCGGAAAATAGCTCAGGGCCAGCAGGATCTGCCGGCGATACAGGGACGGTATTTCTTTTCGGTTTCCAAACTCCCTGTTTAGTAATGCCAGCCTGTCCTCCGACAGGCTTGACGGGTCCAGGTCCTTTGCCGGTACCTGTCCAGATACCGTCGATGCCCCTAAGACCCATGATAAACAGAGCAGGTATACATAGCGGTGCATATAATCCGTTGATCGGTTTATTCATCCAGCTTTATGATCTCTTCCAGGCATTGCTTATTCAGCAACAAGGCACTGATGGCATTCACAATATCCTTTGCTACTTCCTTCTTGGGCTTCAGGGGAAAATCGCGTTGCTGCATGTCGGTACTGATCAGAGAGATCTTATTGGTATCATATCCGAAGGTGGCCCGGGCATCATTCATGGAATTGAGCACCACCATATCAAAGTTCTTGCGCTTCAGCTTGCTGATGGCATGATTCACTTCATTATTGGTTTCCAGGGCAAAGCCGATGGAGAGCTGATGCGGGGATTTATACTTTCCGAATTCGCCGGCAATGTCCACATTCCGGATCAGGTCAATCGAAAATGAATCATCTTCCTTCTTGATCTTCTGCGAGGCAATGCGTGCCGGCCGGTAATCAGCCACAGCTGCTGAAAAGACGGCTATGTCCACACTTTCAAAATGAAGGCAACAGGCCATGTACATGTCGTTGGCCGACTCTACGGAAATAATCTTCAGATGGGGATGCTCCAGCTTCAGGCATACCGGGCCTGATACCAGGATTACCTGGGCGCCCAGCTTCAGGAATTCTTCTGCCAGCGCATATCCCATTTTCCCGGAGGAATGGTTGCTGATGAAGCGTACCGGATCGATAGACTCCCTGGTGGGGCCAGCTGTAATGAGCACTCTTTTTTTATTAAGTAAATGGTAAGACATAGCCATTTCGTTTTAGTATCCAAATCTACCAAGAGGCGGCACCAGGGCCTGTCGGGTGGTAGACAGTTGTATGAATAAAGAAGAAAGGTTCTGTTCTATAGAGCAAAAAAAACCATCACGGAACGTGATGGTTTCAATTATTTGCCAGGCTACTCAGGCGTTGTTGTAAACTTTAAGAACGGTTTCCCGCAAGGGCATACCGGTGTCGCTGCATACGAACTCCAGGATCGCTGCCAGCCCTTCGGGCTGTACCCAATTGTCCGGATTCACATCCGGCATGTTCTTTCTGTTCAGCGGCGTGTCGAGCGTGCTGGGCACCACTACGGTGGCCGTAACGTTCTTTCCTTTGGCTTCCTCGTTCAGGTATTCGGCCAGCTTGAACAAGAGTGATTTGCTGAGTCCATAGGCAACGAGGCTTTTGCCATCTGCCGCCACCAGGGAAGGACGGGCCCCGATAAATACCAGGCGGCCGCTGTTTTTAGACAGCATATGCTGAAACAGGGGTGCCGCTACATGATAAGCCGTTTCGAAGTTGAGGCTGATCTGTTTTTTGATATCGGAAGAAGAGGTCTCTTTTACAGAGCCCATAGCGAATCCGCCTACCAGGAGCAGAGCTCCGTCTATGGCCGTATTCGCGTCTATGGCTTGTTGTATAAATTCCCGGGTTGCCGCCTCATTCGTCAGGTCCACCGCCTGCACCTGCAGGTTCTCATGTGGAGGCAGATCTTTTATGGCTTCCGGATGCACTACGGTGGCAATTACCTTATAGCCTTTCCCGAGGAAGGTTTTCGTAACGGCAGCGCCAAGGTTGCCATTGGCACCGGTGATGATTACGGTTTTCATTATTGTGGTTTGAAACAAGTTACAATGTTTAAATGGAGCCGGTCAATTATTGCCAGGCAAATTTACCACCGGTAAGTACCCGTACCTTATACAAGCTGCTGTGGGCAGTGAGGTAAAGGGTTTTGCCATCCTCATCTCCCCAGGCCATGTTAGCAGGTCTTTCCGGCGTAACGATCTTACCCAGAAGCTTGCCGCTGGGTGCGATGATCCAGATGCCGCCCGGAGCGGAAGCAAACAGGTTACCTTCCTTATCGATCTTAAGGCCATCCAGTGCTTCATCATCCTCGGTCTGATTCATATCATAAAAGACCTTTCCATTCTTAAGTGTACCGTCGGCATTCACTTCATAGCGCCAGATAGTTTTGGTGGTATGAATAGCCCGAATATCCCAGTTGGTCACATACAGGTATTTTTCATCCGGGGAGAAAGCGATGCCATTGGGGCCGCCGCAATCTTTGGCGACCACCTGTGCTTTCCCATCCTTATACATAATAACGCCCTGGTAGTCCAGCTCCTTACGGGGATCGTTATACGCCATTGGTAATCCATAGGGCGGATCGGTAATGTAAAGAGTGCCGTCACTTCTCAGCACCAGGTCGTTGGGACTGTTCAGCCGCTTGCCATCGATCTTGTCGACCAGTACTGTTACAGGACCTTTTTTCTCATGACGGATCACTCTCCGGTTGCCGTGCTGGCATACGATCAGGCGACCTTCCTTATCAATGGTGAGGCCGTTGGAGCCCGGCTGCCCGAATTCACCGATATCGGTTCCGGTGTAGCCGCTGTGGCTCATGTAGATCGTGATATTGTGGTTTTTAGGATTGTAGCGGTAGATGGAATTGGTGTTCGGATCACTGAACAGCAGGTAGCCGTCCGGGTGCCATACCGGTCCCTCCGTAAACTGGAAGCCATCAGCCAGTTTTTCTATTTTGGTATCCGGAGTCAGAACTTTGTTCAGTGCAGGATCCACCGTGTATACCTTGCCATAATCTTTCCAGGCAGCCGGTGCGGGAAGCTCCTTGTAAAAATCCACCACGGCATTACGCACCCAGATGTAATTATCGGGGATCTTACCCAAGGGGCCATTGGCCGCGAGTATGGCGATGGTAAAATGCTCGCCGGGCTTTGCGTTATTAGTCAGCACTACCCGGTTCCGGGCATTATAGCCGGAGATCAGTCCATTGCCGGTTTGCCCGAAGCCCTGTGCCTGCTTGCCATTTACCCAGATCTCACTGTAGTCGTCTATAACGATCTCAAAAACCGCGGTTGTTCCTGTAGTATTCAGCTTGCCGATAACGGGTGGAATGGTGAGCTCTGTTTTGTACCACACGAAAGAAATGAGGCCTGTGCCCTGGCGTAATTCGAGGTCGGTGGATTTTACTTCCGTAAAGCCCTTGTCGAAATCCGCAGCATTGATCTGCGGATGCAATGTATGCGTTTGCAGCGCTGCTCCGGTTGGATAGAGCGGTAGGGGATCCGACGAAGAAGGACCGGGCGCCTGAAAGGCCGCGTCTCTTATATGGGCTGGTTGCACGTACCATTTGGCCTGCAGCAGCTGCGATCCGGCTTCTGTTTTCAGGTCGGCGATAGCCAGTGGTTTGTCCACCGAAAGCTGCCGGAGTTCCTGTGCTTTCAGCTGCAACAGGGAAGCGGTTAGAAATCCGATACCTATAACTAATTTTCTCATGTTTATTTTTCTTTGAAGGATGGAGGGCCGATTACAAAAACCATGAAGACCGAGATCACCAGGCATAAGGCCAGGACCTCGGGAAAGCGGGCCATCAGAATGACCAGCATCAGGATCATACCGATCCAGATCAGTACTTGTTTCATTTGCACCTATTTTGATTGTTCAATCGATCCAGTAACAGAAAAAGCAGGCTGCCTGCCGAGGTGCCCAAAGCAGTACCGGCGGCAGGCTTTCCACAGGCCAGACCTATCGCCATTCCTGTATAACATCCCAGGAGGACGAGGATCATGCCTGTGGATTTCATCTGCTGATCTTTCTATAGGTTACCGGATCGTTTGCCATCAATAGGGTTGGAAAGGCTGGCTTAGTCGAATTTTGCCTTGCTGCCGGCAATGGCAATGTCTTCATCCTGCTGGGCGCTGGCGCTCCCGCTCACACCCACGGCACCGATCACCTGTCCTTCATACAGAATGGGGATGCCACCCTGCAGGAAGGTATGTCCTACCGTGATGAGGGCCTGCCGGCCGCCATTGATGGAATTCTCCAGTTTGGAAGAGGGCGCCTTAAAGGTGGCCGCCGTATTCGCTTTCTTTATGGAAACCTCCGCTGCAGCAGCGAAGGTGCCATCCAGGCGTTCCAGGTAGATCAGGTTGCCACCGGCATCCACCACTGCGATGGAGCCTCCGGGGGCTTTGGCTTCTTTGGCAAACTTTACCGCTTCGGCCACGATCTTTTTGGCGGCATCGAGGGAAAGATTCTTACCGGTCAGTACCTGTGCATTCGAGATATATCCGGCGACCAGCAAGGCCGCGGAAAGGAGTATTTTTTTCATAATTCCGTATCGTTCTGTTTAGTTGGTTGTGTTGTCGGGAGCCGGCTGTGCGGGCTTGTCAAATTTTACTTTCTTACCGGCTTTCTTTTTCACCTGACCGGGCCAGTAGCCATCGGCCTTGGCAATATTGCCAGGCAGGTCTTTATGAAACTGCGTATAGGCATCCTGTGTATGCTGGAGGATCAGTTTCCCGTCGATCACATCAAAGATGGTAGGATCTACCGGCCGCAGCTTATTTAGGCTCATGGCATAGCCACAGAAGGCGCCATATTGCGGGGCAAACATCTCCGGATGATCCTTGAACATACCGGCATTAGCTTCGCTGGAGAACCAGTAGGTAGCGCCATTATAGCGGGCTTCATACTTAGAATCACCCTTTACGGCTTTATTCATGGTGAAATAGGCCACGGCATCGTAGCCCTGGAGGATCACACCGTCGGGATCCGTATTATTCAGAAAGCCTTTTTCTTCATCCGTCTTTATCTGTTTGCCGCCTACCGAAGACACCTGTGGCCAGTATTTATCGGCTTTCTGCAGGTTGCCGCTCACGTCTTTGTTCCATCCGCTCACCGCTCTCTGGTTGTGCTGGATCACCAGGCGGCCGTCTACAATAGAAAAGGTATTCACATCGATCGGGGCAATACGTCCCAGCGAAACAGCATAGGCGCACCAGCCGCCGAATTGAGGCTTGTACTTTTCAGGGCTGGCCTTGAACAGGTCCAGATGCTCCTGTGAGGCGAAGTAATAAATGGCATCGTCGTATTTGTATTGAAACTGTGCGTCGCCTTTTACCGGCTTGTTATCGGTGAAGAAGGCAACCGGATCGTAGCCGTCGAGGATCACCCCGTCGCTGTTCAGGTTGTTGAAGAACTTACCATCATACTTCTGCGCATGGATGGCGGTGAAGGTCAGCATAAACAGACTGCAGAGGAGCAGCAGGGCAAATTTCAGGAATACGTATTTCGTATGCTCCTGCCCTATAGCGGCAGGTACTGGTATCTCTTTCATAAAACAATTATTTGAGGCACAAAGAAAGAGCAGTACAAAATGGGGTGATGTCGGATGGATTACAAATAGGGAAGAATAGATGGATGTCCACGGTCGACCGTCGACGGTCCACGGACGTGGACTATAATTTTTGCCCGTGTGATGGAGACGTCAGACATCGGACTTCAGACGTCAGCTTTCTGGCGTAATGGATTGTATCATTCCAATAGGCTCAATTTATTGTAAAGCTTAATT
>DATAHC010000350.1:0-14488 GCA_036263415.1 Flavisolibacter sp. | reverse complement strand
ACTGTACGACTTTATGAAAAATAAGGTTGGACCTTTACTGAACAGCACCGAAGTGGAACAAAAAACAAGCATCTCCGTTCCACTGCCTTCCGTTTTAACGGTGCCTGTTGATCTGGCTGCGGCCCGCCAATCCGGAGCCCTGACGGCAACCGATACAGCGGCTGCAGAAATGCAGATCAATATTCCGGAACAAAAAAGCTTTCTTTCCCTGGATCAGTTGACCATGCTGAATATTCTGGCATCAAATAACTGGAAAAGACCCATATGCTTTACGTCTCCTTATGGTGAGATTGGATTTGGCCCTTACCTGAGACAGGAAGGAATGATCTTCAGGCTAACTCCGGTCCATAATGCACAACGCGCTATGAACCTGAATAAGACAGACAGTCTGCTTTTGAATACGTTCCGTTTTGGAGGTGCCGGCCTTAAGGGGATTTATTTTGATGAAGAAAACAGAAGGCACTTATTAACCATTCGCTCTACCTATGCACAGGCAGCTTCCAATCTGGCCAATGAAGGCAGAAAACAGGAGGCCGTTAACCTGTTGGCTAAGGCAGAGAAAGGCATTTCGCCTGAAAACCTACCCTATGCCATGGTGAGCCGGTTCCAGTCACATAACCAGATTTCTGTTTTATACCTTGAAGCGGCCTATAAAGCAGGCTATACCGACCTGGTTAATAAGGTAAAGTCAGCTTTAAGAAAAGATCTGACAGAGCAAAAACGTTACTACAATTATCTAAAAGAGCATAAACCCGACAGCTATTCTTCTTTTATCAGTGATGAGCAGGATTGTGATCAGTTCCTTCAATATATGGACAGATTGGAGAAGACCTATAATCCTCAAAGCACCTTGATAAACGAGGTTCCTGGACAAAGACGGGATTCTGCCGATTCGACACATTGACAAGAAGTTTTGTTTAACAAATTTGTAAAACCCTCCGCCCTGGAGGGTTTTTTTATGGCTAAAAAGCCTATCTGTAAACACAGCATAATTATTGTAGATTACGGTAACTATGATAGGTTTTCATTTTACCGGTTTTGATCCGGAGGCAGATGGCAAATCGAAGTTTGATCAGCTACTGGATTTGTTTATGCAGCTGCTGACCTATACCAGCGGCGAAGTAGGGGAAGCATTGCAGTGGCTGAATGAACTGGATAAACAATACGAGCTTACAGATGATGAATATGGAATGGGTGATTTCATAGAGGATCTGAAAGACAAAGGATATATAACTGAGAATGAGGATCGGGGGGAAATTAAAATCACTCCGAAAACAGAACAGGGAATCCGTAAAAGAAGTCTTGAGGAGATCTTTGGTAAATTAAAGAAAACCCGATCAGGCGATCACCAAACCTATAAGCCCGGACAGGGTGATGAAGTAAGCCCCGACACCAGGCCTTTTCAGTTCGGTGATATGTTGGAGCAAATTGATTTCACGGAATCGATCAGAAATGCCCAGATCAATCATGGGCTTGATTCGTTCACTATGCAGGAAGATGACCTGCAGATACGTGAAACGGATTTCAAGTCGCAAACCTCTACTGTTCTGATGATCGACATCTCTCATTCGATGATACTTTACGGAGAAGACCGCATCACCCCGGCTAAAAAAGTTGCGATGGCACTCAGCGAGCTCATTACCACCAAATATCCAAAGGATACGCTGGATATTGTTGTTTTTGGTAATGATGCGTGGCCTGTAGAAATAAAAGATCTACCCTATCTGCAGGTAGGTCCCTACCATACCAATACGGTAGCCGGACTGGAGCTCGCTATGGATATTTTAAGAAGACGAAAAAATCCAAATAAGCAGATCTTTATGATCACGGATGGAAAGCCAACCTGTCTGAAGATTGGCAAACGGTATTATAAGAACAGTTTTGGTTTGGATCGCAAGGTCACCAGCCGGTGTATTAATCTGGCAGCACAATGTAAAAAGCTGAAAATACCGATCACCACCTTTATGATAGCAACCGACCCCTATTTACAACGGTTTGTGCAGGAGTTTACTGAAACCAATAATGGTAAGGCCTATTTTGCCAGTCTTGACCGACTGGGTGCTTTCATTTTTCGGGATTTTGAAAGTGGTAAAAGGAAAACGGTTTACTGATGAACCGTTCCTGCTTCTAAAACTGATGAAAGCAACATAACCGGTTGAACGATCCGACCGGTATTTTATAAAATATTATAATCAGGACTTTAAATGGATATCAAGAACATTAAAACAATTGGAGAATTAAAGAAAGCTGGCTATCGGCCAAAGTCAATCAAAGAAGAAATAAGGGAAAACCTGATCCAAAGGCTACAGAAAAAAGAAGAGACCTTTACAGGCATCATAGGATATGAGGATACCGTGATCCCGGATGTGGAGCGGGCATTGCTTAGTAAACACAATATTTTATTTCTCGGATTAAGAGGTCAGGCCAAAACAAGAATGGCCCGACAGATGACGGAATTGCTCGATGAATATATTCCGGTTATTCCGGGAAGCGACATCAACGATGACCCCTTCCGCCCGATCTCCAAGTTTGCCCGTGACCTTATCAATGAAAAAGGCGACGAAACCCCTATTGAATGGATACACAGAAGTCAGCGCTATGGCGAGAAGCTGGCCACGCCGGATGTAAGTGTGGCAGACCTTATTGGTGATATCGATCCCATTAAGGCGGCTAATCTGAAATTGAATTTTGCTGATGAACGCGTGATTCATTACGGTATCATACCTAAGAGTAACAGAAGCATTTTCGTGATCAATGAATTACCCGATCTGCAGGCTCGTATTCAGGTAGCCTTATTCAATATCCTGGAAGAAGGTGACGTACAAATTAGGGGGTTCAAGCTCAGGCTCCCACTCGATATTTTATTTGTATTTACAGCCAATCCGGAAGACTATACGAATCGCGGATCTATTGTAACACCTTTAAAAGATCGCATCCAAAGCCAGATCCTGACGCATTATCCGAAATCCCTTGAAAATGCACTTCTGATTACCGAACAGGAAGCGGACCTGTCTGAGGATCAGAAGGAAAAAGTGACGATCAGCGATCTTATAAAAAGGTTGATTGAACAGGTAGCTTTTGAAGCCCGTGGAAGCGAGTTCGTGGACAAGAAGAGCGGCGTGAGCGCCAGGCTTACGATTTCGGCATTTGAAAATGCTGTAAGTGCTGCAGAGCGACGGGCAATAGTGAATGAAGAAAAGAATACCCAGGTATGGCTGAGCGATCTGGTTGGAATCATCCCTTCCATAACCGGCAAGATCGAACTGGTATATGAAGGAGAGCAGGAAGGCCCTTATCAGGTAGCCATGAATTTATTGGATAAGTCCATACGGTCGCAGTTTATCCAGTATTTCCCTAATCCGGAATCGCTGAAAAAACGCTCTCCCAAGAAAGGTGAGGCCCCACAACCTACAGACAACCCCTATAAAGCCATAACATCATGGTTTGACAAGGGTAATCATATTAATTTATTCTTTGGAATAACTGATAGGGATAAGATCAATCAGCTCTATAAAATAGAGGGCTTGCATGGCCTGGTGAAAAAAACATTCCCCAAGGCAAACGAAAAAGAAGCAGCCCTGCTTATGGAATTTGTCCTTCACGGACTGGCTTCTTATTCATTGATCAGTAAAAAAATACTGGAGACTTCCGTGGAGTTTAAAGATCTGATGGGAAGTATGCTGAATATTCAGTCTTCAACCTATTTTGATGAGGAAAATGAAGAAGACTTCGGCTGATTAATTTTTAGAGCTACCGAATTTATAGCCAAAGGAAATTCCTCCGTAATAAGGGACGAAAAAACCTTTGCCAAATACCGGATTGATTGCAGCCCTGAAAAAGAAGCCTCCTTCACGGGGTTGCAATCGGTATCCGAAGTTCAGGTGTCCGAAGGTGCTTTTAAAATTGCCATCATCATCCCCATAATACGGATCACTATACTTGTCAAACGTGCTAACGAAAGTGGCGCCGGCCCCCAACTCGAAATAATGCTTTCCGTCTTTCCCGATAATATAATTCAAACCAGCAGGAATAAAGATCGCTCCGGAACCATCAACACTGAATCCGCCGAAACCAATACGTCCGCCAATACCGTCTTCCTTCTTTGAAAACCGGGTATCATAATTAAAAGAAGCCAGCCCCGGCCCACCCAATTCGAAAAAGATCGCCTTTCCGGCTTGTTGACTGAAAACACTTCCGGATAAAAACAATAGCGCTACGGCAAAAAAAGATTTCTTCATACTACAGATCGTTTTGTATTGGACACGAACATACTCTTTTCCGCTGCAATATGAAACTGTTAAAAGACATTTACCTCTCTTTCGAGTTCGATTCCAAACGTATCTTTTACCGATCCAATGATGGCTTCACTTAATTCATAGATCTCAGCTCCGGATGCCTTACCATAATTAACCAGTACCAGGGCCTGCTTATCATAACAGCCAGCATCTCCTTTACGATAACCCTTCCAGCCGCACTGCTCGATCAGCCAGCCAGCCGGCACTTTTTTGTGAAGCGCATCTACCGGGTAGGCAGGTATACGGGGATAAGATAGAACCAGCTCCTCATATTTTACAAGGGTTACTTGAGGGTTTTTGAAGAAGCTTCCGGCATTACCTATAATTTTCGGATCGGGTAATTTAGAGTTCCTAATGGCGATCACGGCATCGGAAATAGCTTTGATGCTGAGCGCAGAAATCTTCATTTCATCCAGCTTCTCCTGGATCGCCCCATAGCTGATATGGTATACCGGCTTTTTATCAAGACGAAATGTAACACTGGTAATTATGAACTGTCCCTTCCATTTTCTTTTAAACGCACTTTCCCTGTATCCGAAGGCACATGCCTGGTGGTCAAATATTTCAAATGATTTATCCTTTATATGATAGGCTTCCAGTTCATGAAATATATCTTTCACCTCCACTCCGTAGGCGCCAATATTTTGCATGGGTGAAGCACCGACATTACCTGGGATGAGTGACAGGTTTTCCGTGCCGGCAAATCCATTGTCCACACAAAACAGCACAAATTGATGCCAGTTAACGCCCGCTCCTGCTTTGACAAAGATATGATCGGCTGTTTCCCCGACTACTTGTAAACCCGGAAGTTCATTTTTCAATACAAAGCCATCGAAGTCCTGAGTCAGCAAAATATTGCTACCACCACCTAGAATCAATTGCTGAGCAGAAGTCAGCATTGCCGGATCTTCCAATAATTCCTGCATTTCCTGAATCGTTGTGAAGCGTGCAAATGCTTTTGCCTTTACATCAATGCCAAACGTATGAAAGGGCTGTAAGGAAATGGTATGCTCAATCATGAATTAAGATTTACGGTTACAGGGCATCTACATCTGGTACAACAATTAATTTTTTGAACCGGGTACTTGAGTGGAGCTCAGCACATTCCTTCTGAACATCATTTTTACATTTTGAAATCAGCTGACTGTCCCTGGGTAGTTTCAATAACAGTTCCATAAGGAACATATTCTTTACCCGGTTAACAACCGGCTCTGCAGGTCCAACCATATACTTTCCATAGGGAATATCAAGCTTTTTGGCAAACAGATGAGCCCCATCAAATACCACGTCTCTTTCCTTATGCTTGAAATGCAATTGGATAATTCTTGAAAAAGGAGGATAAAAGAACTGCTTACGCTTTTCTATTTCCTCTGTATACATATGGTAGAAATCATGGTGCGCCACATCCAGCAGAACGGGATGTGTAGGATTCATGGTTTGGATCAGCACACGTCCTGCGCCATCTCTCCTTCCCGCCCTTCCGCTCACCTGCTCCATTAATTGAAAGGCTCTTTCATTCACTCTGAAATCAGCGAAATGCAGCAGCCCGTCCGCATCCAGGATTCCTACCAGGTCAACATTATCAAAATCCAGTCCCTTCACTACCATTTGCGTACCTACCAGCACGTCAATTTTCTTCTGTTCAAATTGCTGGATCAGCACATCGTGCGCGTTCTTGTTTCGAATGGTGTCAAAATCCATCCGGCCGATTTTCATTCCCGGCAATTCCGCTTCCAGAACTTCCTCAATCTTCTCGGTTCCGAAGTTCCGCTGGATCAGCTTATCACTTCCACAGGCCTGGCAGGTGGCGGTTGTAGGATAGATGCTACCACAATAATGACACTTTAGCTTATTGGAGAATTTATGAAAGGTAAGCGACACATCGCAGTTCTTGCATTGGGCAATCCATCCGCAAACGGTACATAATTGATAGGGCGCATATCCCCTGCGGTTCTGGAAAAGGATCACCTGCTTACCCTTTGATACGGTAAAGCGGATCTCATCCAGCAATTGGGGCGAAAGCATTACCTTCTCTCCTGGCTTTTTGGCTACCGTTCTGTTATCTACCATTTCAATAGCAGGCATATTCACTTCACCGAAGCGTTCAGTAAGCTCCACCCATCCGAATTTGTCATTTCTGGCATTGAAGTATGTTTCCAGGCTGGGCGTTGCACTTCCCAATAATACCCGCGCATTGGTGAGCGATGCCATAAAAACTGCTGCATCCCTTCCATGATACCGGGGCGCCGGATCATGTTGCTTATAGGAGGTGTCGTGCTCTTCATCACAGATGATCAGTCCAAGATCATAAAAGGGAAGGAACAGGGAAGATCGTGCACCTAAAACAATCTTTAATTCCCCCGATTTTACTTTATTCCAAATCTCAACCCGTTCATTCTGGCTGAACTTTGAATGGTAAATACCGATATAGCCGCCAAAATGTTTCTGAAGCCTTCTGATGATCTGCGAGGTCAGTGCAATCTCAGGCAGCATATACAATACCTGCTGGCCTCTTCTGATATACTGTTCAATGAGTTTTATGTATACATGCGTTTTGCCACTCGATGTCACGCCGTGCAGAAGGCAGGTTTGACGGGTTTGAAAACACTCCTGAATGCGGCGATAGGCTAGCTCCTGCGCGTCAGACAGCGTAAAATCCACCATGATATCTTTGGGGGCGTAGTGCAGGCGTTCTATATTTCGTTTTTCGATCCGCAATACCTGTTTTTCCACCAATCCTTTCAACTGGCTATCCGACGCATTGGATTTCTTCAGCAACTCTGTTTTCGTTACTTCCCCCTGTGTCTTCATTAAATGGAGGTAACTTAAAAGCAATTCCATTTGTTTCGGTGCCCGGCCCCAGTTGTTCAATAATTCGGAGAGACTATCTTCATTATCGTACTCAGGGCTCAGTAATACGAAACTTTCTTTTTTGGCATGAAAGGTTTGTTTGAGGCTTTCCCAAACAAAACAGATCTTTTTTCCGATGAGCCGGTTCACAATAGGATACACATGAGTTATATCCAGGATTTGCTGCACCTCGTTAAGCTTGAGTTCATGCTTTAGCAGCAGCGCTTCCGCTACAAGAAATTCCTCATTATCGAGGGCTGAGAAGTCCTCGCCGTATTCTTCATTATAGATTAGAATCGTCTCGCTTGACAATTTGAAATGAGCAGGCAATGCGGCCGCCATTACTTCTCCTTCCGAACACATATAATAATCGGCCATCCATTCCCATAATTGCAATTGATAGCGTTGTACCACAGGCTCAGGATCCAGGATATTGAGAATGGCTTTTGCCTCGAAATTCAAGGGAGGGTCTGAATGGATACGTTTGACAATCCCTGCATACTTTTTATTTTTACCGAGGTTCACTTCCACACGGCAGCCAATTTGCAGGGCATCGAGGAAGGGATCAGGGATCTCCCACGTGTAGTTTTTGGGTAAGGCTAATGGTATAATGATTTCTGCAAACATATGACACTCTCGGTGCGCCGGTCTTTATGCGGGAAAATAAAAGCTACGAATTTAGAACATTAGCGGGATTCATCGTGATCCAGGACACCTTGTTGTCCACCAGTGCTTTTTGCATAACCTGAAATGCGGTCTTTTTTAAATCACCGGCGTCTTGCACCGTCAGGCCTTCCACTGGAATGGGAGGCAGGAACAAGGCCACACTTCGCCCTGGATTCAGGGAGAACAGGGACGAATAATGCATCCGGTCATAGGTATTTAACAGCAGCACCGGCCTGATGGGAGTTTGCGTTTCTATCGCTATTCTGAAAGCACCCTCATAGAACTCTTTTAGTGGTTCCTGCGTAGTATTGAAAGTGCCTTCCGGAAACACAAGCACGGATATACCCTTTTTTAATACCGATTTGAGGATCTGGACACTTCTGGAGCGATTGGCTGAACTGCTTCGGTCAACCGTGACAATAACATTCTTATAGATAAAACCAAATATGGGAATCCGGGCCATCTCCACTTTACCCAGGGGCCGTACCGGGTGTCGAAAAATTTTAGGAATGACGGCGGAATCCAGATACGAAATATGGTTTGAAATATAAATAAAGGGCTGACCCTTTTGCTCGCCTTCCATATAAACATTCCTGTGCCTGATAAAGATCAACGCAAACCAGATGTCAGCCCAGGCCATGCAAGCTTTATAGATCAGATTTCCAGCCCTGATCTTGCCTAACGGAAGTACCAGTATTGACCAGAGGAAAACGGGAAGCATCAGTAATACAAAAGCTGTAAAAGCATAGATAACATAGAGGACATGTACAATTTTTCCCGGCACACGCATCTTTATCTTTTTTGTTGAAGTGAACCCTTTGAATCATCACCCGGGCAATGGCATTCGAATGATTCCTGCAGGTTATAGCAGGTAATGACCTTTGTTTCCTGGCTGCACTGTGCAAAAATCACCCGGATGTTCTCGCCGTCGTCAGTTTGACCCTGTAGCGCGAATGTGGGGCATGGCTTATCATTCTGATCACTTTTACTGAAATTGATGATCCCCCGTTCCATGATCTGACCGATATCTCCTTCACTGATATGGCGGCAGGACATACGGCACCGTGCATGTTTTGAATACGCCAGATGCTGGGGATGCCGGTCGAAGGGCTCCTTCTTCACCGGCTCATGACGAACCCGGGATACAACGATGGCGAGGATCGTTAGGATCAGGAATAAAGAGAATAGCACATTTTTAGGCTGCATACCAAAGGTCCACTATAGGGTTTCAGCAAAGAAAGGCAAAATGTAGTTCCCTGCATTCTTCCTACCTTTGCAGGCTCATGGAAAAGAAGCGTTCTGTCGCCTTTCATACACTTGGCTGTAAACTGAATTTCTCTGAAACCTCTACCCTTTCAAGGCATTTGGAAGCTTCTGGTTTTGAGAAGAAAGCCTTTGAGGACCAGGCAGATGTGTATGTAATCAACACCTGCTCGGTAACTGATAATGCCGATAAGGAATGCCGTCAGCTGGTGCGCAGAATTCAACGCAAAACACCTGAAAGTCTGGTGGTGATTACCGGGTGCTATGCGCAGCTGAAACCCGAACAGATCGCTCAGATACCAGGCGTGGATCTGGTTTTGGGAGCTGCTGAAAAATTTAACATTGCAGAACATCTGAAGGAATTGACAAAAGGGGATTCTGCTCGTATCAGTAGTTGCGATATAGAGGCGGTATCGGGTTTTAATGCTTCCTGGTCAGTTAACGACAGAACCAGGACATTTCTGAAAGTTCAGGACGGTTGTGATTATACCTGCTCTTTTTGTACAATTCCAATGGCAAGAGGAAAAAGCAGAAGCGATTCTATTAGCAATGTGGTCAGGCAGGCCGTTGACCTTGCGGCACAAGGTGTGAAAGAGATTGTTCTGACGGGTGTGAATCTTGGCGATTTTGGCAAAGGCCCGGATGGAGCTAAGAAACACGAAGAAAGTTTTTATTCTTTGATCCGGCAGCTTGAAAATGTGGAAGGGATTGAGCGATACCGGATCTCCTCCATTGAACCGAATCTGCTTACGGAGGAAATTATACGCTTCGTAGCCGGCAGCCGGAAATTCATGCCGCACTTCCATGTGCCCCTGCAAAGCGGCAGCGATGAGATTCTGGGTCTGATGCGCAGGCGTTATAAAAGAGATCTATATGCGGAAAGAGTAGCGCTCATAAAAGATGCCATCCCGCATTGTGCGATAGGTGCCGATGTTATAGTTGGATTCCCTTCCGAATCTGATAAGCATTTTGCAGAGACCTACGATTTCTTACAGCAATTGGAAGTCTCTTATCTGCACGTTTTTACCTACTCCGAAAGAGATCTGACCAGGGCTTTGGAAATAAAACCGGTTGTCCCTGTTTCGGTACGGCATGAGAGGAATAAGGCGCTGCGTAACCTTAGCTTTAAAAAAATGTACTATTTCACGCAGCAGCATACAGGCCAGACAAGAAAAGTATTATTTGAGGGGCACCAGAAAAATGGAATGATGGAAGGCTATACCGATAACTATATCCGTATACAAACGCCTTTCAGGAAGGAATGGGCTAATACAATCATCGATTGGACCCTTATATAGAATAACAAGATTCATGAATAAATATTTAGTTACCATACAGTTTGACTGGAACGATGAGGCTATGCAGATCATTCCGGATCATCGTACTTATATAAATTCTTTAATTGAAGACCAGATCATTGAGCATTACGCGGTAAGTATGGAAATCCAGACCATCTGGATAACCCTGAATGCAGAAAGCAAGAAGGAAGTGGACGAATTGCTCGCTGTTTCTGCTTTTTACTCCTACTGGACGTATGATGTGCACGAGCTGATCATCTGGGATGGTCAGAATTACCGGCTGCCGGTAGTTCAGCTGAATTAACCTCAAAAAAGAAGTAAAAATATTTTTTCGATATAACCCCAGCCCTTATTTTTGCACTCCCATCGAAAAAAGGGAGTTTAGCTCAGCTGGTTCAGAGCATCTGCCTTACAAGCAGAGGGTCGGCGGTTCGAACCCGTCAACTCCCACAAAACCTCAGAATTTTCTGAGGTTTTTTATTTTATGCTATTGCGAACAAGCCCTATCATTATGTGAAGGCTCAAGCAATTTTGAGGCGTTCTATCACTGGCATAGTCTTGGCATCATAACCTGAGCTATGAAATACAAATTCCCTGCATCTCTTGAAATGAATTACGCGCCCATTGCGGAATTAATAAATGAGGGTGAAGAATTATCCAAGCAGGAAGTGCTGGAAAAATGTGCCGGACAAATAGATTTTACCCTTCTTCAGCAGGTAAAGGAGCTGGAATTTGAAATCATCGGTAAAAACAGCAAAGGCGAGCTCTACCTGAAATAAGGTTAGTTTTCGCTGATCCATTTTTTGAATAAAGGTGCTGTTTCCTGGCTCACAATAATAAAATGATCAGCATCCGTTAACGAGAGATCTATCTTCAATTTCACTTTTTCATAAGCTTTGAAGCTCCTGATATATTCTATGTTCACAATATACTGTCGGTTGGCCCTGAAAAATACGGATGCGTCCAATTCCATTTCCAGGTCGGACAGGTTTTTATCGCACACATATTTCTTGCCCTGCTGGTCAAGGACAAATACAACTTTGTTTTCCGTATAGAAAAGGACCACATCTTCCAGCCGCAACAGGATATTTTCAAGGCCTCTCCGTACCAGTAAATGCTGTTTTCTTTTACCTCCAAATGGTTGAACAAACTTTTGTAAGGCCGCTCCATAGTCTGCTGAAAAATGCCGCTCCAGCTTTTGATATTTACTCAAGGCTTTGGAAAGGTCCGATTGACTTACCGGCTTCAACAGGTAATCAATACCATTATATTCAAAGGCGCTCAACATAAAATGGTCGAACGCAGTGATAAAGATCACTGGTATGTTCGTTTTCACTTCATTGAATATTTCAAAGGACAGCCCATCGGTTAATTGCACATCGCTCAGAATCAGGTCTGCTTCCGGCTGTGCGCTCATGTAATTCATGCCCTCTTTAACGGAAGATAGAGTAGCAGTAATATGTATGTCCTGTGATACCTGAGCCAGTACATGGATCAGATTATCCAATACAGGCTTTTCATCTTCAATGATAATCGTTTTGATCATAAACTATGATTTACTGGTGATCAATGGCAATTTGACGGAAAAGAAATGCTTTCCCCGCTCAACAACAATATCCTTATTACAGGTAAGCTTATAACGGTTACTCAGGTTTTTAAGCCCTATGTTGGTCGAGTTGGCCAGGTAGGGTTTCAGTTTCACGTTATTGGTGATTCGGATATAGGAGCCATTCAAATGAACTTTTATCTGAAGTGGATCCTGTTCCGTAAACTGATTATGCTTGATGGCATTTTCAACCAGGGTTTGCAGCGACAAAGGAAGTAACATGCTTTTATAGGAGTCCATCGAATCAGATGAAACTTCCAGATGCAGTTTATTGTCATGCCGTATCCGTAAGAGGAACATATAATCCTGAATGAAATCGATCTCTGATTGCAGGCTGATAAGATCTCTGTTCTTATTCTGAAGAATATACTTATATACCTCTGCTAATTTGGAATTGAACACCTGGGCTTTTTCGGCATCCACTGCAATGAGATGCGATAAGGTAATTAATGAATTGAACATAAAGTGCGGATCCAGCTCATTCTTCAGGCTGGATAATTCGGCCGTGATTCGCTCCTTGTCCAGTTCATCTACGATCTTTCCGTCCAATATCCGCTCTCTTGTTAAAAACTCTATTTCTGCCAGTTGCAGGTAAAGTAACCCAAACAAAGAGGCAGTAATAGAAGCCTCCGTAATGACTTTGGTGGAAATGGTTTCGTGCGACAATTGAACGATCCATATGTAGCTGAAGATCAAACTTACAAATGCTGCATAAACAGCACAAAGAGCACCCAGTCCTGCTATCTTCAGCGGACTTGATACGGAATGGAACCGATCTCTTTGCTTACGAACAATCCACCGGCATCCGGAACTGATGCAAAAAGAACTGATCAAAAAATAGGTACCAATTCCCAATAACTCGATTCCGGTGTATTTATGGAAAGAGACCAGGTGAGAAAGCACAGGTATCAGGATTCCTCCCAATAGTGTAAAAGCTCCTCGTAGCATAGCGTCTCTTGTCATAAAACAAGTGGTCTGTTGGTTTATCTTCAATAGCGGCAGTAGGCGATACAATCAAATATATTCTCCCTGTGTCTAAAGGAATTATGAAATCTTTTCTTTGGCCTTATTTCTATACGAATGGTAACGTAGAGGCAGAAACCGGTTAGGATAATGGCAGAAATATACAGATGACAAATAGATGACGATTGATACAGTAGTAAAAATAGAAACGGGCGGTAAAAACCGCCCGACTAATGCTTTTAACTATTAAACCTTGGAATGATGAGAACACCACTCCGCACATAAGAAATGAATACAAATCTCTGTTTTATGCAGTCTACCTGTTTGATAGGTTTTCCGAAGCATGGAAATTGTTATATGAAAAATGAAACAAATAGATTGAAGCTTTTTCCAGCTATGGAATGTTTATTTATGTCGACCTATTTACCGGTTCTGCCGATGGTAACAATTAGATAATATAGGAATTTGTTAAAGCTATTAACAGGTGCCACCTTTGCGGCCAAATTGAGAAATACACATGAGACTGAAGCGCTTTTTACTAAGTTTTGCTATCATTTTGCTGACGGCAGCAAAAATGTATGCACAGGAAACCACTTCTGAGATCCAGGGGGTGGTGACGGATGACAAAAATCAGGGATTGCAGGGTGCAACCGTTTTAGCCACCCACCTTCCCACCGGAACAAAATATACCACCACTACCAGAACCGATGGGCGGTACAATCTGAATAACGTACGCGTTGGCGGCCCCTACGAGATCCGGGTCAGCTTTGTAGGGTTCAATGAGCAAAAACAGACCGATATATCTCTGGCACTCGGTACGGCTTACAAAGCTGATTTTACACTCACTTCCTCGGCCGCCGCATTGTCTGAAGTAACGGTCACAACTACCAGGTCCGACAGGGTTTTCAGCCGCAGCCGCACCGGATCTGCTGAAGTAATTACCCGGCAGCAACTGGATCGCCTGCCAACGATTAACAGAAGCATTCAGGATTTCACTAGGTTAACGCCAACCGCCAATACCTCCGGTGTCGGAAGTTCTTTTGGTGGCAGAAGCAATCTGACGAATAACCTGACCGTGAATGGTGCCAGCTTTAATAATACCTTCGGCCTTTCCGGAACACTGGGCGGACAAACCAATTCACAGCCTATTTCAATCGATGCCCTGGAGCAGATTCAGGTGAATATTGCACCGTATGATGTTACCCTGGGTGCCTTTACAGGTGCCGGTATCAACTCGGTGACCAGGAGCGGCACCAATGACTTTAAAGGAAGCGTTTATTATTACAAGAAAACCCCGGGTTTGACGGGTACCAAAATAGGTACCACTACCCTGGTACGTCAGGAGTTCGATTTCAATAACCGCGGTGTAAATATTGGCGGTTACTTTATCAAGAACAAGCTGTTCTTTTTTGTAAGTGGAGAGCAGGAGCGTCAAAGTGCACCGGCTACCAGCTTTGTGGCAAGCCGTGGCGGCTCTACCGGAAATGGGATCTCTCAGGCAAGGGCGGAAGACCTGGATGCCCTGGCTTCTTTTCTCAAAAGCAAAT
>DATAHC010000349.1:0-9599 GCA_036263415.1 Flavisolibacter sp. | reverse complement strand
TGATCTGCTGTTCCATCGGCTTCACCTGGGCCTTGCGGGCTGCGGATATCTTTCCTGCTTTCTCTTCCGCGTCCTGCAGCAATTGTGCGTAGTGCTTTTCGCCTGCGGCAATGGCATCGTCGATATTGAGGACCGCCTGTAGTTTCTGCTCCAGGTCTTTGCGGATGGCTATCAGTTCATTGGTCGTTTTCACCGCATGTTTTTTCAGCAGGCGATAGCCCAGCGACATGCGCTCATTGATCTGTTCCAGCGTAGCCGCATCGGAACCGATATGATTGTTGATGCGGTCCGTTTCATCGGCAATATCCTGCAATTCCAGATAGGCCGACTGCAGCCGTTGTAACAGTCCGGGAAGATCGGGGTGCAATTCTGAAAATACCTGGAGCTGGTTGGTGACCGTTTTGAGTTGCCGGATAATAGGCTCCTCGCTTTCTTCCAATTCGAAATAAGCCTTTGCCAGTGCATTTTTAATGCCTTCGGCATTGGACAGCATCTTTAATTCCTGCTCGAGATCTTCCAGCTCGTTTTCCTTAAAGCCTGCTTCTTCCAACTCATTATACTGAAACTGATGGTAATCAGATTCCTTTTCAAACTGTGCTTTTTGTTCCTTTAATTCTTCCAGCTGTTTTCGGGCAGCCTGTAACTGAACAAATACCGCATTGTACTTCTTCACCAATGGAAAATTAGCCGCGAGTGCATCCATTACCTGACGCTGGAAATCGGTTTCTCCCAATTCCAGCGTATCGAACTGCTGGTGCAGGTCGACCAGCAAGCTGCTCAACTGATTCAACTGTCCGAGATTGACCGGCGTATCGTTGATAAAGGCTCTGGACTTTCCATTGGTGGCGATCTCCCTGCGCACGACCAGCTCGTCGTGCACATCCAGCTCATGCTCCTTCAGGAAGGCGAGGACCTGCTCATCGGCTGTTTCTCCCCTGAAGCATCCTTCCACGATACATTTCCGCTCTTTATTGTACAGCACGCCACCCTCGGAGCGCTGTCCGAGGATGAGACCCAGGGCCCCTATAATGATCGATTTACCGGCGCCTGTTTCACCAGTGATAATATTTAACTGAGAAGAGAAATCAACCTCCAAACGGTCGATGATAGCATAGTTCTGAATGGATAACCGACTCAACATATTCAAGGACAAATTAAGGCATTTCCGTGTTCACGGAATAAAAAAAGCCTTCCATAAAATGGAAAGCTTTGCCAATATTTTTTATGCTTTTTTATTTCACTTCAATAGAGTCCGTAAGGTCGGAATCGACCAGGATACGGCCACAGTTCTCGCATACCATTACCTTCTTACGCTGCTTGATCTCGCTTTGTTTTTGCGGCGGGATGTAATAGAAGCAACCCCCGCAGGCATCGCGCTCTACCGGCACCACGGCCAGACCGTTGCGGTAGTTCTTGCGGATCTTTTCGTAGCTGGCCAGCAGTCTCGGATCTACGTGCGACTTGGCATCATCCGCCAGCTTATTGAAATGCTTTTCTTCCTTTTCCGTAGCGGCGATGATCTTTTCGAGCTCCCCTTTCTTATTGCCCAGGACCGACTCTTTGGTAGCAATGGTTTTCTTGGCCTTATCCAGGGATTGTACTTTCTCTGCAATTTCCTCGTTCGCATCCTTGATGTGCTTTTCGCAAAGCTTCACTTCCAGCTGCTGCATTTCGATCTCTTTATTGATCGCTTCGAACTCCCGGTTGTTCTTTACGTTCTCGCTTTGCTTCTCGTATTTCTTCACCAGCTCCTGCGCTTCCTTAATGGCTTTTTTCTTGCTTTCGATAAATTCCGTGATCCCGTTAATTTCCTCTTCAATACGAAGCTGGCGGGCGTTCAATCCCTGGATCTCATCTTCCAGGTCGGCCACCTCCATCGGTAACTCACCCTTCAGGATATGGATCTCATCCAACTTGGACTCCACCTTTTGCAGTTGCACCAGAGAGCTCAACTTTTCTTCTACGGAATACTCTTTTACGTTTGCCATTATACTTTACGATTTACAATTTTAGGTTTCCGGACAAGGTACCTGTTGTAAGCTTACCACTTGCTTCACTGCGTCAGATTCCGGTAAAATAGCTTACGGGATTGGTATTCACCCCTGTTTTAAGGACGGCAAAGGTAGGAAAATTTTTCACCAAAAGGTCATATAACAGGTCTATCGTGAACTGTTCGCTTTCATAATGGCCAATATCTGCCAGTACCAGGCGTCCATCCGCATCGAAGAATTCGTGGTATTTCAGGTCGGCCGTAATATATATGTCCGCATTGCTGCGAATAGCCGCCTGCACCAGGAAGCTGCCGGCACCCCCGCAGAACGCCACTTTCTGAACCGGTTTTCCCAATAAGGCTGTATGTTTCAGCACGTTAAGCTGGAATACATCCCGCAGCCTTTCCAGGAACGCCTTTTCTTCCACGGGCTGCTCCAGCGTTCCGATAATACCGGAACCGATCCCAAAGTGCACATTGTCCATCGTAAAGATGTCGTAGGCCACTTCTTCATAGGGATGGCTGGCAACCAGGGCTTTCACCACCTGGCTTTCCATATAAAAGGGGTAAACGATCTCGATCTTCGTTTCCTTTTCCTGGTGGCGCTTACCGATCTCCCCCACATAAGGGTTGGCGCCATCCTCCGCCCGGAAAGTGCCGGTACCTTCGCTGTTGAAGCTGCATTCGGCATACTTGCCGATCTGTCCGGCCCCGGCTCCAAAAACTGCGTTCCTGACTTTCTCCGCCTGATCGACCGGGGCAAAGGTGATCAGCCTGCGCAACATGCGCTCCTTTGGCTGAAGGATGGCGATATTTTTCAGCTGCAGTAATTCCGCCACTTTCCCATTCACCCCCAGCAATATATTATCGAGGTTGGTATGCGCGGCATACAGAGCGATATCGTTTTTGATCGCCGCAATGACCGCCCGCTCCACATAATTCTTTCCATTGATCCGCTTCAGTCCCTTGAACAGAACCGGGTGGTGGGCCACCACTAGGTTGCAACCCTTTTCCCGCGCTTCCTGTATAACGGCTTCCGTGATGTCCAGCGCGCATAGTACCCCGGTACACTCCCATACGCCCTCTCCTGTAAGCAAGCCGGCATTATCATATCCCTCCTGTAATTCCGGAGCGGCCAGCTTTTCTATGACCGCAACTATTTCCGCTATTTTCATGAAGGCAAGTTACTTATAACAGGCCTTATCTCTACTCCAATTCCTTAGCTTTGAGCGCATCATGGCAATACCTTCTTTATATACCGACTATGTTGGCAAGATGCATCAGATAGCCGACCTGCGGAATGCGAGCGCCGTGCTGCAATGGGACCAGGAAACCTACCTGCCCCCCAAAGGAGCGCCTTTCAGAGGCCAGCAGATCAGTACCCTGTCCGAAATGAGCCATCAGCTGTTCAGCACCCCGGAACTCGGCCGCTTGCTGGAGCAATTGCAGGAGGCGCCCGGCCTTACGGAGCGCCAACGGCGCAATGTGCAGTTGTCACTGGAAGATTACCGGAAGAATAAGAAATATACATCGTCCTTTGTGAGGGCACTCTCCGACCAGGTCAATAAAACCTTTCACTGCTGGATCGAGGCCCGTAAGGCCAATTCGTTCCTGAGCTATGCGCCGGAACTGGAAAAGCTGATCGCGCTGAAACGACAGGAAGCGGACCTCCTGGGCTATGAAGGACATCCGTACAATGCCTTGCTGGATGAATTTGAAAAGGGCAGCACGGTAGCGCAACTCGATGCTACCTTCTCCAGGCTGATCCCGCAGCTGCAAACGCTTCTGGACCGGATCGCCTCCCGGGACCAAGTAGACGATACCTTTCTGAGGCTGCACTATCCCCGGCAGCAGCAGTGGGACTGGGGTATGGAACTGCTCCGGCACCTGAATTTCGATTTTGAGGCAGGACGTCAGGATATCAGCGAACATCCGTTCAGCACCAGTTTCAATACCAACGATGTGCGGATCACCACCCGGGTGGATGAAGCCGATTTCGGGAATATGACCTGGAGCTGCATCCACGAGGCCGGACACGCCCTGTATGAACAGGGTCTTCCCGATTCCGAATACGGCCTTCCTCTCGGCGAGGCGTGCTCCTACAGCATTCATGAGTCGCAATCCCGCCTCTGGGAAAACAATGTAGGCCGGAGCAAGGCGTTTTGGGCGTTTCACTATCCCCGGCTCCTTTCCCTGTTTCCGCAACAGCTTCGGGGCATTTCCTTAGACAGCTTTTATAAGGGTATCAATAAAGTGACGCCATCGCTGATCCGGACCGAGGCCGATGAGATCACTTATCATTTCCATGTTTTCATCCGGTACGAGCTGGAAAAAAAGCTGATCGAAGGTTCGCTTCGCACCGCCGACATACCGGCTTTCTGGAATGAGCACTATCTTAAGTACCTGAAGGTCAGGGTTCCGGATGATAAAAACGGCTGCCTGCAGGATGTACACTGGAGTCATGGAAGCTTTGGCTATTTTCCCACTTACAGCCTGGGCAGCTTTTATGCCGCCCAATTCTACAGTGCTGCGGAAAAAGCCATCGGCGGATTGCAACAGGAGCTCGAAGCCGGACACACCAGGTCCTTACTGGATTGGCTGCGCCGCAACGTGCACGAAAAAGGGCGGTTTTATACCAGCGAAGCCCTTTGCCAGTCCATTACCGGGGGTCCTCTTGATGTAGACCACTTCGTAAATTACCTATTGCAGAAGTATCAAACTGTTTATACTTTGGGATAGAAATATCCTTATGAAGCCCTTTTTAGTATTTGTCCTGATCGCGGTTACCTTGGTTCATTGCCAGAAAAAGAAAGAAGAAATTCAGAAAAACCTGGTGATCGAGGCCATGACCAACGGACAATGGAAAGTGACCAGCTTCAAAAAAGAATCGGTGGACCGTACAACAGATTTTACCCCTTATGCGTTTCAGTTCCATGAAAATTTTACGGTAGATGCCCTGAACGGCGGCCTCCTGGAAAAAACCGGCATGTGGTCGGCAGATGCTTCCGCGCAAACAATAACCGCTACCTTCACCAATTCGACCAATCCCCTCCCTTTGTTAAATGGCACGTGGAAGATTACCAGGAACAGCTGGACCTACGTTGAGGCCACCCTTATCAGCAGCGCCGGGGTGAGCACGTTACGTCTGGACAAGTTCTAAGGGTTTTTCCTCGTTTTTGATTCATTCAGCTGAACAGGAATAATTTTTGCATTCCTATTCGGAATTACTCACCCTTGGAAAATGCCTCCGTAAAGGCCCAAAAGTTGAACCTTGATAACGAAAACGACCATTCTAACGCTACTGGCCTCTTTCTGTGCCTTTGTGATCCATGCTCAAACCCCCACCGCCAATTTTACTGCGAGTACAACGTCGGGCTGTTCGCCCCTGGTGGTTGATTTTACCGATCAATCGACCGGCAATCCAACCAGCTGGCTCTGGGATTTCGGCAATGGCGGTACGTCCACTTTAAAGAACCCCTCCACCACCTATTTCAAGGAAGGCGTTTATACCATTACCTTAACCGCTACGAACGCAGCCGGCTCTCATACATTTACCCGAACCAGCTATATCACCATATACGGTAAACCTTCGGTGTATTTTATAGCCAGCGACAGCGTTGGCTGCTATCCATTCCGTATCCGATTCACGGACCTTTCCACGGCCAGTTCAGGCACTACCAATACCAGCTGGCTCTGGGATTTCGGAAATGGCGTACAGTCTTCTCTACAGAATCCAGCCAATGTATACAGCACCGCAGGAGCGAATACGGTTACCCTGAAGGTGACCAATGATAAAGGCTGTTATAGCGTTTATGCCAAGCCGCGGTATATCCAGATCAATGGCGGCATCCAGTCCGGCTTTACCAATACCCAGCCCACTGTTTGCCGTCCTCCATTTGATGTGTCATTTTCGGGATCTTCAACCGGACCAGGCACCCTAAGCTATTACTGGGATTTCGGGGATGGCAGCACTTCCACCGCGCAAAGCCCTTCTCATACCTATACCACACCCGGAAATTATACGGTTAGCCTGGCAACCACCAGTACCAATGGCTGTTCAGATACGCTGCAAAAAGCCAGTGTATTGAACCTGGAAAACGTAGTTACGAAATTTGATATTCCGGACAGTATCTGTCTGAATGCTCCCAATACTTTTCTGAATACCTCTACGCCCAAACCGCAGACTTCCCTATGGTCATTCGGAGATGGTACATCTTCCGATTCCCTGAGTCCCGTAAAGGTTTTTACCAGCGCCGGGACCTATACGGTAAAGCTTTTGAATACCTATGCTTTCTGTACCGACTCTGCCACCAGGGATATCAAGGTGCTGCCACGGCCTTCGGCCGCCTTTACCTCAGGCCCTACTACCCAATGTCAGCCGAACTTTACGGTCAATTTTCAGGATCAGTCCACCAACGTCGTGGCCTGGCTCTGGAATTTTGGCGACGGGAGTACCGCTACCGTACAAAATCCCTCGCATACCTATACTCAATACGGAGATTTCGATGTGGTGCTGGTGGTTACCAATGCTTCCGGATGTACCGATACTTTGCCTCAGAAAGAATATGTCAAAATACATAAACCCGTCATCACCTTCCCCGGTCTGCCGCAGCGCGGGTGCGTTCCATATATAGCCGGTTTCACGGCTACCATTGAAACGCTGGATGCCGTAACCTCGTATTTATGGGATTTTGGCGACGGCGCCACCTCCACAGCCGTTAACCCTACCCATGTGTACCCTATCCAGGGAACCTATACCGTTACCTTAACCATAACCACCAGTGGCGGCTGTACCGAAACCCTGGCGATGCCCGGTGGCATTAAGGTAGGAACCAAACCTACGGCCCAGTTTACGTTTTCGCCCAATCCGGTCTGCGCTTTCAAACCCGTTCAGTTTACCGATCAAACCAGCAACCCGGCGGCGGACCAATGGTACTGGAGCTTTGGAGACGGTACCAGCTCTACCGCCCAGAATCCACTGCACGACTATGCCGATACGGGAAAGCTGACCATCTACCTGGTAGCAACGAACAATGGCTGTGAAGATACGTCCGACCGGCAGCAGATCACCGTTCTTCCTCCTGTGTCCAAATACAGCTATACCACCGATTGCAATAACCGTTTCCAGGTCACCTATAAAGACGAATCCATCGGCGCCGATTCCTGGTTCTGGAATTTCGGGGACGGCCAGACATCCACCCTGCAGAACCCCGTTCATAATTACAGCGGACCGGGTACCTACCTGGTCAGCCTGACCGTTACCAATTCTACCACCGGCTGCAGCCATACCAAAACCGAAGAGGTGAAGGTGATCCGGGAAGCGGCCGACTTTACCGCGACGTTCACGACTGCCTGTAAAACCGCTTTTATCGGGTTCGCCGCTACCAGCTCCAACCTGGCCAATATTGTAGATTTCAAATGGGACTTTGGAAACGGGCAGGTCTATAACTCCAGCGTTCAATTTGCCACGGGAGCCTATTTCAATTCCGGCTACTACACCGTTTCACTGATCACTACAGACCTTAACGGCTGTAAGGATACGGTTCCACCCAAGGTAAACTACATACGCATCAATGGACCCACGGCTGATTTCAGCTCCACCAGCAACCAGGGATGCGCCGGCTTAAAAACCAGTTTCACGGATCTTTCCAAAGATGACGGACTGAAAAAAATAGTCGCCTGGAAATGGGATTTCGGGGATGGCACCATTCAGAACTATACATCGGGTCCATTTGAACATATTTATAAAGAAGCGGGTACCTACACCGTTAAACTTTATGTAACCGATGCCGGCGGATGTATTGACAGCATGGTCAAAACCAGCTTTGTACAGACCTCCGCTCCGAAAGCCGGCTTTTATACCTTTGGTTATAAAACCTGTCCCGGCAGCCTGGTCAATTTTGTAGATACTTCCCATGCCGATGGCTATACCACCTTCTGGACCATCGGCACGCTGGGCACCTCTACACAGCAGAATCCTACGCAGGTGTTTACCGATACGGGATTCTATTCCATTCAACTTAAGATCACCGATCAATACGGCTGTTCCGATTCCGTGAATAAAATCGACTATGTGGAAGTGCGCCGGCCCTATGCCAGCTTCACCGTGAGTGATTCCATCAGCTCCTGTACGCCGTTTGAGGTACACTTTACCAATACGTCCACCTACTATTCGGAAGTATTATGGGATCTTGGCGGCGGCACCAGCAATATGGCGGACCCCATACAGTTTTACTCGACACCGGGTACCTATCAGACCAAGTTGCTGATCACCAGCTTCGGTGGCTGCCAGGACTCTGCTTTCCATACCATACAGGTATATGATACCGTCGGTTCCCGGATCACTTATCGCCCTCTGGATGGCTGTACCCCTTTACTGGTAGACCTGGATGCCTTCAGTCCCGGACCAGCAAGATTCACCTGGGATTTCGGGGATGGAAATATTGAGAAGAACGACACCACGGCACTCAACCACGTCTATCATTCCTTTGGAAATTTTATTCCCAAGATCATCATGACCGACCCCTCCGGATGCGTAATTCCTGTAACCGGGCTGGATACCATAAAGATCATCGGCGCCGTAGCCAAGTTCGGGCTGGACAAGCGATTGTTCTGTGACAGCGGCTATGTGAGTTTTATAGATTCGACTACCTATAACGATACCCTTACGGCCTACCAATGGGATTTCGGAGACGGCACCACCAGCACCCTGCAAAACCCGGGGCATCAGTATACGGCTCCCGGATTTTACAGCGTTTCGCTGAATGTGCAGACTGAAAATGCCTGCCGCGGCACGTATAATCTGGATGATGTGATCAAGATCGTTCAGAGTCCGCTGATCTCCATCGGAGGCGATTCGGTGGTGTGTCTGAATGGCTTTATGAATCACCTCGGGGTCTTCGACCGATCGGATACGTCGGCTGTGCGATGGCAGTGGAAGATACCCAATGGTAACAGTTCCACGCTGCAGAACCCGGTGCCCCAGCAATATACCTCCGCCGGCAGTTTTCAACTGGCTACTATCGTAACGAACAGCAGCGGCTGCAGCGATACGGCCACCAGGAACCTGTTGGTGAACCCGCTGCCGGCGATCACGATCCCGACGCCGGTTACCATGCAGGCCGGCTTCCCGGTTACCTTGCCGGCTACGTATTCCTCCAATGTGGTAAGCTATGCCTGGACACCCGGTGCCACCCTTAGTTGTACCGACTGTCCGCAACCTACCGCCTCACCTAAGTTCAATACCAAGTACCAGGTGGCGGTGGTAGACAGCAACGGCTGCCGTAATGTGGGCGAAGTGCAGGTGATCGTGATCTGCAAGAATGCAAACGTATTTGTTCCGAATACTTTTTCACCGAACGGCGACGGCAGCAATGATGTATTCTATGTAAGAGGAAGAGGTCTGGAGCGTGTGAAGACCTTACGGATCTTCAACCGGTGGGGCGAAGTGGTATTCGAGCAAAACAACTTCCCGGTGAATGATGCCAGCTATGGCTGGAATGGAAAATACAAAGGGAATAAACCGACACCGGATGTCTATATCTACCAGGTAGAGGTTTTTTGCGACAATAGTGAGATCATCCGTTTTGAAGGAAACGTAGCCTTAATA
>DATAHC010000348.1:0-2065 GCA_036263415.1 Flavisolibacter sp. | reverse complement strand
TATCTCCTTATAAAAAGGATAACCTGGTATTGTCGCTTTCTTTTGATTTTGCTTTAGAGATCATTCGTTATACGGAGCTTCTCGAGAGTTCCCGAAAGTTCAATATGGCAAATCAATTGTTTCGATGCGGTACTTCCATACATGCAAATATCAGAGAAGCAAAAAATGCCGAGAGTAAAAATGATTTTGTACATAAAATAAAGCTTGCTGCGAAAGAGGCTGAGGAGACAGAAGGATGGCTCTTTCTTTGCAGATATAGTGAAAGCTACCCGGATCCAGGCACTTTAATGACAATAATAGAATCTTTATTAAAACTGTTAAACAAAATTATAGGAACAGCCAAAAGGCAAATCATTAGTTAATCAGCCACAGAATCAATTGGCTAATCAGCTAATTAACCAATCAGCTAATCATCTTGCATACAATCGAACCATATTATAACTGGCGGCATATCTACGTGAGTGAGGAGGACCAGCGTTCGCCGTTCTTCAAACGCGAATACTCCGAGTTTGAATTCACCGCCACCGTCTACAATTATTATATCCATCCGCAATGGGACGATTTTGGCAGCCGCACGCTGTACCTGAAGGTTTTGCAGGCTGATTATGAGGAGAAATATGTGGTCATTGAATTGATAGGAGAGTGGAACGATGCTATTGAGAATGACATCATGGAACTGAAAAGGGAGGTCATGGATAAGTTCATGCAGGAGGGTATTTTTAAGTTTATCCTGATCACCGAGAACGTACTGAACTTCCACAGCGGCGATAAGGACTATTACCAGGAATGGTATGAAGAAGTTAGCGAGGAAAACGGCTGGATCGTGAGCCTGAATATGCCCGAGGCTACCCAATACGACTTCCGGAAAGCCCGGCTGAACTACTATGTGGAGCTGATGGATCTGGACAACTGGCGCATCTACCGGCCCTTTCATTTGTTTAAGAAAATAGACGAGGAGCTGAACCGCCGCCTTCCTTTATAGACCCCCGATTTATTTCTTTTTGTTAAGAATTATGAAGATCGGGATGTACCTTTGCGTCAAATTTTTCAACCCCTATTGTCCTATATGAAATGGTCCTACTTCTTTACATCTGCAGTCGGTAGAAAAATAGTAATGGCGCTTACGGGTTTATTTCTCATCTCTTTTTTACTGGTTCACGTGGGATTGAACTCCTGCATTTTCAATGACATGTTACATCCGGAGGATAATGGCTCCATGTTTAACCGGGCGGCCCACTTCATGGGAGCATCGTTAGTCATTCGAATACTGGAGATCGGGCTTTTTGCCGGTATCCTCCTTCATATCATTCAGGGATATGCGGTAGAGTTGAAGAACAGAAAAATGAGAGGGCAGGGCTACCAGATCAACCTGGGCAGCCGAGGCAGCACCTGGATGAGCCGCAGCATGGCCTTGCTGGGTACACTGGTATTCTTATATCTCATCATACACGTTGCCCAATTCTGGGTGCCATCAAGAGTTACACAGGACCTGGAGCAGGTTACCTATAACGGTGTGGAAATGCATAACCTTTTCCTGAAAATGTATGAAGTGTTTCAACAATTGTGGGTGGTGATCCTGTACCTGGTTGGTGTAGCGGCCTTGTGCTTTCACCTGCTTCACGGGTTTCACAGTGCCTTCCGTACCATGGGTGTTCATAATAAGAAATACCTGAGCATGCTGAAGGGTCTGGGTTACGGCTTCTCGGTTCTCGTGAGCCTGCTTTTTGCGCTGATGCCGGTGAGCATGTACCTCCATTGGGTGAGCCCGTATTAACAGGCTTTTGATGAACTAAGGAACCAATTGAATTGTTAGTAGAATAGGAAAATAATTAAAGTGCCTGATCACTGCGTTGTCACAGCCTAAGCGATCACCCGGTCATCAGCCTCACTAAATCAGAAATACGAATTATGCTTGACGCAAAAATTCCTGCTGGATCACTCGAGAAAAAATGGGAAGATTACAAAGGCCATGTGAAGCTGGTCAATCCTGCCAATAAAAGAAAACTGGAAATTATTGTTGTAGGTACCGGTTTGGCCGGCGCTTCAGCAGCAGCTTCCCTGGGTG
>DATAHC010000347.1:0-4320 GCA_036263415.1 Flavisolibacter sp. | reverse complement strand
CAGCGCTTGTGGAATATCGCTAAACAGGGTTCCCATTTCCTGGGTGGTTTTAAAATAGAACTGGTCGTTGGCAAAGGCAAAGCGTTTACCTTTTACAAAGGTATCGTCATCGCTGAATTCCTCCATGGATGGCGTGCTTTGCTTTTCACCGGTATTGATACACAACAAAATGTCGTGGGCATTGGCATCCTGCTGATCCACATAATGCGAATCGTTGGAGGCAATGATCTTAACCTGGTACTTCCTGGCAAACTTGATCAGTATCTCATTCACTTTATCCTGTTCCGCCATTCCATGACGCTGAAACTCCACATAATAATCCTCTCCGAACAGGTCGAGCCACCATTTGAATTCTTTTTCCGCCTCAGCTTCACTTTTCCTCATGATCGCCTGTGGCACCATGGCACCCAGGCAGCAGGTGGTAGCGATCAATCCTTCATGGTATTTCTCAATGAGCGCCTTATCAATACGCGGGTATTTGCTATACAGGCCCTCCATATAGCCCAGTGAGGTAAGCTTGATCAGGTTTTTATACCCGATCTCATTTTTAGCCAGCAGGATCTGATGGAATCGGGGGTCTTTTTCTTCCTTGGTAAAGGTTTTCCGGTGCCGGTCTATGGTTACATAAAATTCGCAACCGACGATGGGCTTTACTTTTGGCTTTCCATTCTCATCCAGGTTCTTATAGGCCTGCGATACGAATTCGAAAACGCCGAACATATTACCGTGATCCGATATCGCCAATGCCGGCATATTATCAGCTATAGCCTTCTTATACAGCCCCGAAATGGAAGCGGCCCCGTCCAGAAGTGAATATTGCGTATGTACGTGGAGATGTGAAAATTTCATAATCGCTGCCCTCTGATCTCTTTCAAACAATTGATAATGAACTATTAATACGAACGTAAAGACGAAGTTGGCAATAAAAATCCAATCCGTTCGTTGCTATTAATCCACAATCTGTGGGAAAATTTCTATATTTTCGTCATTCGTCCAGTTCACCTAAAAAAAGCCGCCATGTTCAAAACCATCCTTTTTGCATTAAGCATTACGACGCTTTCGGGATTGATGAATCCGGTGGTCGCCCAAAAGAAAAAGCAAGGTAGTAAAACAGCTGTGAAAACAGAGGTTAAATTCCTTGAGGATATTTCTGTAGAGCCGGCGTCCGCTGCCGTGTCGGCAGAGCCCCTCCTGGCACTGAAGCAAAACCCGACGGAGGGACAATTTGCTGCTTCCGGCAAAGAAAAAGAGACCAGTACCGTTAACCTGGAATCGGCCCCCCAATTACAATTTAAATATGCCCTGCTCCTGGATACAGAAGTAGAAATGGTACAAAACATACCACTCTTCCGTTTGATCGATGAATGGTTCGGTACCAGATACCGTTTAGGCGGTACAACAAAATCCGGTATTGACTGTTCTGCGCTGATGCAGGTCTTCTTTTCCGGGATCTATGGTATTACACTGCCCCGTACCGCAAAAGAACAATATAATTTCAGCAGCCGCATCTCCCGTACCGAACTTAAGGAAGGCGACCTGATCTTCTTCAATACGATCGGCGGCGTTTCGCATGTCGGCATGTACCTGCAGAATAATAAATTCATTCATGCTTCTTCCGGGGGCGTTACCATCAGTGATCTGTATGAAGATTACTGGATGAAACGTTTTATTGGCGTTGGAAGGGTAGAAGGTGTGGCTTCAGCTACGGCTTCCGTTTCCAAGCCCTAAGCGCTTTCTGACCGTTAACCATACCGGCAGCACGTCCGGACTGAGTTTCAACAGGAGTGTACAACCAACAAATAGTACGGTAAATAAGGCAGAGCGGATTACAATCCATAGAATACCCTGTTTATCATGGAACAGGTACCAGCAGGCAGCAAAGCAACCTGCAGTTACTAAAATAGTGTAAAGGGTACCTGCTGTGAAGGGCTGCATCCTGAACTTTTTCCACAAAAACCAGCAACGGATCGCATTATAAATAGTGAACGCTATCAAATTGGATACGGCCGGGCCAAATATTCCATAATGCCGGGTCAACTGATAATTAAGCCCCAGGGAAAGTGCCAGTAAAACCATACCGCTGATGAATTCGAATTTCCAGAGTGTAGACGTTCCGATGATCTGTGCATTTACACCGGTGCCCATATCGATAATTCGGGTAAGCCCCAGGAATAAAAATACCATTTTCGCTCCCTCATAGTCTCCCTGCAGTTGAAATGTATGAATGCCATCTGTGAAATTCAACCATATCAGTGAGAACATAGCACAGGAAAACAGGAGCTGATTGATCGATGAACGGTGATAGATACGATTGATCTTGGATAAATCCTTATCCTTCCAGGCTTGCGACAGCGGGCCCATAGACGATGAGATGACGGCCCTTTGCGGCGCCTGAATGAGGCTTGACATATTCTGCGCAAACGTAAAGATGGCCGCTGCCGCCAGGCCGTTTGGTAAAACAGCTGCGATAACAATGGTATCGAATACATTTGCCAGGTTATAAATGAGGCTGCCTCCCCATACATAACTGATCAGCGTAAGAATCTTTTTGAAGAATTTCCGGGTCACTCGGCTTACCGAGAAGGAGAGGGTAAACCTTCCCTGCCGGCTAAAATGAAAAATGACAATCAGGACGATGAACAAATAAGCGAACGCATAAATCTTTATAAAACCATCGAAAGACCGTATAACACCCGCTGTAGTCAGTAGAATCAGCACAGTCACGAATAACCGGAATCCTACTTCCTTCATGAAATTGCTGAAAACAGCTTTTCGCTGCTGCCACGCATACGCCTCCAGCACCATGAAGAGGGTATAGCCCAGGCCGAATGGGAATATCCAGTAGAAATAATAGGGTAGTTGCGGTGAGTTACTGAATATCTTATCTATGACGATGCCTTTAAAGGCAATACAGAGAAGGGTTACCACTAAAAAACCAAAAACGGGAACCAGGAGCGCCCAGGTAAGCATATCGTTTTTGCCAGGAGCATGCGCCTTATAGTAGGGAAAAAATTTTGCAACATAGGAAGGCGTAGCGAATGAGGCAACAGAAAACATGATATTGGCAACCGCAATAAAGCCACCCGTTAGGCCAAACTGCTCCTTCGTGAAACCACCCTGCCTCGTGAACAGGTACATATTGAATATACCAAGCGCGAATCCTGCATAAACAACGACGGAAGAAATAATACTCTGCTTTCGGATTGTGCTCATGTGGCGTAAAAATAGGTCACTATTGACAATCCATACCTGCTAATCATTTCCCGGCTTTCACTTTAATATAAAAGTTTGAATCTACCGTAACATTGGTAAAAGCAGGTTTCTCATTCTTTATTTTCTGCTCACTGGTTGTAGGATAGATCCACTGTCCGGATGTCAGTTTTACGGGCATGTTGAATCCATCGATGCAATTGGTCCACCTGAATTTCAGTTTATCGCTTTCTACCTTCAGCTCCAGTTCCGGAATTTGCGTGGTACGCAGGTATTGATCAAAAATCTTCGCCAGGTCCTTCCGGCTGTTCTTGCTGATATAGGACTCTACCTGCGCCGAGGTAACGGTCTGATGATAAAATGTTTTATTCAAACCTCGCAGGATGTCACGGAACACCGCATCGTTATCAATGATCTGACGGACGGTATGCAGCAGATTCGCGCCTTTGAAATACATATCTCCGCTTCCCTCCTGATTCACCCCATAGGGGCCGATAATCGGTTTGTCGTTGGCAATATTTTTCCGTAGTCCCTGCAGGTATTCATCAGCGGCTTTCTTACCATAGTAGTATTCAATAAACAGCGTTTCCGAATAATCGGTGAAGCCTTCATGAATCCACATGTCAGCAATATCTTTCGTGGTGATGTTATTGGCAAACCATTCATGACCACTTTCATGTACAATGATATAATCCCATTTCAAGCCCCAGCCGGAACCGGAAAGGTCACTTCCCCGGTATCCGTTCACAAAACCATTTCCGTAGGCGACGGCACTTTGGTGTTCCATACCCAGGTGTGGCGACTGCACCAGCTTATAGCCATCCTCGTAAAATGGGTAAGGGCCAAACCAGTATTCAAATGCCCTTAGCATCGGCTTCACCTGCTCAAACTGCTTTTTTGCCTTTTCAAGATCCTGGGAAAGTACCCAGTAGGAAAGATCCAGAACCCCTTTTTCGCCCTGAAGGGTATCTTTGAAATTGACATAATCTCCGATATAGGGAATGATATTATAATTATTAATAGGGCTCGTAACCTGCCATGTATAATTTGACTGTCCATTCAGCCTGGTGTTTCCGATAAGCCGACCATTGCCGACGGCTACCATGCTAT
>DATAHC010000346.1:0-3642 GCA_036263415.1 Flavisolibacter sp. | reverse complement strand
CCTTGCTGTTGTGTTATTTGGCTGTGGCTTATCCCTGGTATTCAAACGGAATGCTGCATTTGCGCTTATGACTACAGGCATCCTTGTTCTGCTTTATGCCACTTCGAGAAACCTGTATCACCTGATCGCCGATGGTGATATTGGCGTTTCACTCACCAATACCAATAAAGGCCTTTCTGTTGCTTTCGGCGCATTTTTAATGGCCCATTTATTAAAGCCCGGCAGTGCCGGCGCAATGGCCCGTCTAACTCCTGTAATACTCGGGTTCTTCCTTTTATGCAGCGGTATCCAGCACTTCCTGTATGCCGGATTTGTTGATTACCTGGTGCCCGAATGGCTGCCTTTTACCCGTTTCTGGACGTATAGTTCCGGGATCGCGCTGATGGTATCGGGCTTTGCATTGATCATAGGCTTTAAAAGACCCTTGGCCGCAGCTTTTGCCGGCAGCATGATCTTTCTCTGGCTGCTGGTATTACATATTCCCCGAGCCCTTTCCCTTGCATCGATCAATGAATGGACAGCCGTTTTTGAAGCCCTTTATTTCAGTGCTACGCTCTTTCTTATCTATTGGTTTTGTAAGAAGATGCCAGGAGGGATACTGTTAACTAAAGATTGAATTTTTCGATACCCTTTCAGGTTAAGTCCGGATTTCAGCATGCAAATATGTGATCAGTAAGGCACCTACCATTCTTACAGAGCCACTTTTATATCTATAATCGGAGTCTGATCAAGCAAGTCAAGGCCAGACAAGACGAACAAGTTTTTTTCAAGAACTTCCAGAACCGTAACCTTATGGATACCGATCGGGTTGGGCCTGTCCGGTGAGCGTGTTGAAAAAACACCTGTTAATGGCAACTGCGGATCATTTCGGGGATGCGTTTTCAGGATGGAGCGATCAGACCGGTCCAACCACGAAAGCAGGACCAATTCAGAGCCTTTATGAATGTTTTGAGCAGCATCGCCAAATTCTTCAAGAACCCGAAGAACCGATCCCGGCTTCCCTTCTATTTCCTGCAAAGGACAATCTTCTTTATTATTCATCGGCGCCTGTATGACACCAATGGCAACGAGGTTCATATTTATAGGTTTACTATGATTTGCCGCCAGAAATTATTTTCATGAAGCCTTCTCCCGAACAAGATAAATAATACTTCGAAGAAATTCAGCATGCTACAGCAATGGAAAGCTGCTATATTAGCTACGCTTATACGCAATAAATGAAAGGCTGTAAACCTGATTCCAGTTTATTCCAATCAAAAGAACATTTTTACCTGCTTGACGGCTTACGCGGGGTTGCCGCCCTATGCATCGTTATATTCCATTTTATGGAATGGATCTTTCCGGATCTCAGCAGCAACTTTATCGGTCATGGTTTCCTGGCAGTAGATTTCTTCTTTTGTTTATCCGGTTTCGTAATCGGTTATGCTTATGACGACCGCATCAGGCTATTAGGCATAAAAGAATTTTTCAAGGCCCGGCTTATTCGGCTGCATCCACTTGTTGTATTCGGCACCCTGGCAGGATTTGCAGCCTATCTACTGGATCCCTTTGCTGCATCCTCATCCTATCATGCAGGAATACTTGCGCTATTACTTATCAGTTCCCTATTTCTCATCCCATTGCCCATTATGGCAGAGCGGGCCAATAATCTGTTCGCCTTCAATGCGCCTGCCTGGTCCCTTTTCTGGGAGTATGTGGCCAATATAGTTTATGCCCTCGTGCTTTATAAGCTTGGCCGGCGCACACTGGGGATTTTAGTATTAATTGCCGCTGCCGGTCTTTGCCTGGTGAGCTACCGATCGGGGAATCTGCTGGGCGGATGGTCCAAAGCTACTTTCCTGGATGGAGGCGTACGCGTATCGTATTCATTTTTAGCAGGACTCTATATTTACCGGTCTGACTGGATCCTGAAAAACAGGCTGGGTTTTGCCGGACTTTCCATTTTGCTGGTGATTGCTTTTCTAATGCCCGGAAGTAGATGGAACTGGCTGACCGAATTATTCGTAGTCCTTTTCTATTTCCCTTTGCTGGTTTCACTTGGTGCCGGCGCAGCTTTATCGCCCGTATTTAAAAAGACCTGCCGTATATCCGGCGATTTATCGTACCCACTTTATATGAGCCATTATTGCGTGTTGTGGATCTATGGAAATTATTTTACCAGCAGGAAGCCTTCCTCAACCGAGCTGACAATCGTTATTGTTACCAGTATTTTAGTGCTGTTGCTATTTGCCTACCTGGTGATGAGGTTTTATGATAAGCCGATCAGGAAGTACCTGAACCGAAAGAGATGGAAGCGCGAAGCATCAAATGAGAATGTGCCTATACATGAAAAAAGCCACTGACGATCAGTGGCTTTTTTTGGTGGAGGTGACCGGAATCGAACCGGTGTCCAAACAAGACTTTCAAAAGCTTTCTACATGTTTATTTCCGAATTAATTGTCGTGAAATTGCAGGAACTGAACAAACCAACAACTTCCTTAGCTGGATGGTCTTAAGCAACAGGCACAGCCTACTGTTGCAGCAACCTATATTTGTTTTAAGTCGGCGGCGGCGCCTGGTAATAGGCGAACCTGCGCGGCGGCCCTAATGACTACTTAATCACTGATTAGGCAGCCATGGCATACTGTGTATTGCCATTTATAGTTTGAATATTCAGATTTACGAGCTAATTACACAACGCTCGACATGCTTACACTTTCAAAGATCGTTGCTGTCAAAACCATACACCCCCGGTTTACCGATCAGAAATACAGCTATTTCCTTTCGCAGACAGTCTGCAAATTTACTGAATCGAATGCGATCTTACCGCTTATAGATTCTTAAACTTATTTGAAGAGCCTCCAGATATCCAATCCGAATGCATACAGCATCAAGCCCAGCAATAATACCATACCCACCATTTGTGCGTATTCAATGAATTTGTCACCCGGTTTCCGTCCGGTAATCATTTCATATATCGTGAACAAAGCATGTCCCCCATCCAAAGCAGGAATCGGAAGAATATTCATGAAAGCCAAGATAATGGAGAACAGTGCTGTCATGGTCCAGAAGCGATACCAGTCCCAGGTACCACCAAAAGTTTTACCGATACTGATGACACTTCCCAGGTTATCAGACACTTTATGTTCCTTGGAGGTAAATAACAAACGAATGCCTGTCATGTAATCACCCAGCCGCTCCACTCCATAATTAATACCAGCTGGTATTGACTCAAAAAAAGAATAGCTTCTTTTTTCACTTCCCAATACAGCATAGGTATCCCTGGGTATGAAACCAACATTCCCATCCTCGTTTAATTTTACGGTTACTGTTGCCGTATCCACTCCGCGTAAGACCTTAAGATTAACTATTTGCCCTTTGTAATTACGTTTCAGCTTATCGAATTCCTGATAGTAAGAAAAAGGCAGATCATTCAGGCCGACCAACTGATCACCCTTTTGGAGCTTCCCACTTTTATAGGTTATTTCAGATGCTATACTATCAACAATTACCGGTATTCTAGGGCTTACAAATCCCTTCAGCTGGTTCTTTGTGAGCCCTCTTACAAAACCCTGCGGCGTTGCGATCGTTGTATCCTTACCCTCCCGATTGATATTAAACGTAACACGCTCGGCCAGCATCAGTTCCTTTGGCAGCTCATTC